>JAOHMI010000032.1 GCA_028101965.1 Bacteriovoracaceae bacterium | reverse complement strand
TTTTATCAAAAACGCATAAAGGAAATTCACTGCCATAACAACTGAAGAAATAGTCTTTAGTATAATATTTGCTGAAATCAAAAATTACTTTATCATTTAAATATACTTGAAAATCATAATCAGCAAACAATTCCTTTACACTTAATTGATCTTCTCTAAATTCAATTTCAAAATCAACGTCAAATAGTGTACGATACTCAGTAACCCTTTGTTGAAAAAGACCAAAGTTTACTTCACTAACTCCTCCAATATTTAAAACAGGATAAAACCCTCCAACGAAATCTTTTTCGGGAGTATCATCATCGTCACTATTGTTCTTATAAACTAGGTTAGTAAAAAAGGCTTTACCTTTTACCATTCGAATTCCATAAAGGCTAGACTTGAGAAACTTTCCATCTTTATACTTTGCATACATTTTAATTTCGTCTCCATTAAAAAGTGGGACAAAATTTGCTGTACTTAAGATTGGGCGTGGAAAAGTTCCACTTGCGTAAAGTTTTTTCTTCCCTTCTTTTCCAATGCTCCAATCATCAATTCGTTGTTCAAAGATTTTTTTGCTATCACTCAATAATTCATTTGAGTGAAAATAGGCGTTCACCTGGCGAATAACTTCAACTTCCTCAGTAAAGTCCCACAAAAACTCATGAACAATTAGCCAAGAGAAATTCTTCGGGCTTAATGACTTTAGAAGTTCTTTACGGTGAACAAAATAATTTAATAGATTACCAACTTTTTTCCTAAAGACAGCTTGTTTTAATTGCAAACAGTTCTTTGGCAAAGAATAGGCAAGATCCTCATCATTAATATCCTTTAAAGCAGAATATACTTCCACCCACTTCCTAAGAGTAAAAGTTTCCTTTCCTCCCTTAATGAGCTGATCTTTGAAATCTCGATAAAATGCTTTTAGCGTTGCAGCTAAAAATGAGCTCTTCTTGGATATATTAGTCATCACTTCATTCATTCTTTGATCCAACTCACTCTGCTTGAAATCATAGAGAGTAAACATGTTGGTATTTAATGCGATTAAATGATCAATCACATAGTATCCTTCAAGTTCGTTTACTGCACTTTTGTTACAATACGCTACATCGCCACCATTCCCTGCTTCATCTCCAGCAGGCTTCGCATTGACGAAACTGCATAATAATAAAGCAAATAGTAAGATTTTAAATTTGTTCATTTTTTATCCTTTTGATTTGTTATGGGAAATAATTGAATATTTAAATTGTAGACATCAGATTTTTTTCCGGATTCCAAAAAATTGGATAGCTTCCGACGAAATTTTTTTATTAAGATTTTGGCTTCTACTATTTTATCAACATCAATTGCCATGGTTATTGAAGTAATATCTCTCTTTTCAATATCCGTTAATAAAAGAGATTCACTGGCCTTCTCCAACATCTGCTTATGATGGTGACGTAAAGCCATCGATTGAATATTATCAGTTGATTTTATTTTTACGTTTGTCCTGACATATTCATTATTATTGATTTTGATCAGACCAAGAGAAACTAATTTTTCCAAGCATATTTTTACTTGATAATAATTTAAATTTAATCTTTTCCCAATCCAGCGTGGATTAGATTGAAAATCATCTAAGTTAATTAAATTTAAAATCGCATAATATTGCCATTCAGAGATGACCTTAAATTGATCTTCACTTAAAGTATCAAAAAGACTTTCTTCTGAAACTTTGCTTTTATAATTGGCCTTAGTCTTTTTTACTGACTCGATAAAACTTTGACTTAAACGATAGTTAAGATTAAGCCGTTCCAATATTGTTTCAGCTTTTTTAACTGACAGACCACGCTTCCCTTTAATTATTTCTGATAATGCAGACGGAGATAAGTTTAAAGAAAGAGCAAAAGCTCTTAAACTATAGGCTTTATTTTTATTTAACCTATTTTCATATTCTCGAATTAAAATATTTTGGTAATCATTCATGAATTATAGATACTGATGCGAGTTCGAATTCACAAGAATTACGGTAAAGAGTGTTCCGTATTTTAATTATTTTGGAATGATTGATTGAGGTTTATTCGGATATCTTGATTAACCTGAATTTTTCACTACTCACTTAATAAGCAAAATCCATTTTTCATACATACGTCAGGTGACCCAATCGATTTCATCGCTGCTTTTGCTGCTTTATCACCTCTTCCTCCATCGATATTTGTTACAGCGACAAATGCGGAATTATTCTCAGCATCTAACACAAATAGAGAATAATTTAATCTATTTGAACCATTATGTCCTAAATAGATATTTCCATTTCTTTTTTCAAAAATAAATCCCCCAGAAGTATAATTTTGATTTTTATAATCAGAATGTAGATACTTAAAACTCCTTCGTTTTAAAATTTTTGTATCTTTTTGATTCAATCCATCTAGGTGGAGCTGAGCATAATTCATCCAATCTGATAGACTACAATGAATCGAACCAGAAGGTGCTAGAACTGGAAAATTATCAGAATACTTATTATTTGGAGGAAGAGAATAAACTTTTTTCTCATAAAGGTAATGAGGCCAAGGTTGGATGGGCGATTTGTGATCGCTTTTCCCAGCTGCTCCAAAGCCGCAAGTTTTAAGTCCAAGTGGATTAAAAAGGTAAGTTTGAATTAATTTCTCCCAACTCTGACCAGTAATTTCATTTAATATGACCGCGACTGTTACATAACCAAAATTAGAATAAGCTAGAGTATCTTTAGAGTTAGTCGCTCTTTGACTTAAAATTAATTTTGCCATTAATTTCCTCTTAATTTGAGGAGATTTCGTCTCATCTTCATAAATTTCTCTAAGCTTACCATTACTATAATTCTTCATTTCTCCGGTCATACCTGAACGATGGGCCAATAACTCTCTAAGTGTTAATTTCTTAAAATCTGAATGAAGTTGATAGTGAGGTAAATAATTAGATAAATTCTTTTTCCAATCAACTATTCCACGTTCTACCAAAATGGCCACTAAAGTTGCCGTCATTGACTTCCCATTTGAACCAAAATGCCATTTATCATTATTTGCGGCTAAAATATTGTGACTAATAGACCTTAATCCAACTACCTCCTTAAATTCCCTTCCATCTTTTATAAAAGCCGCTGCAAGAGAAGGGACTTTATATTTATCTCTAATTTCAATTAGATCTTGGGTGAAGGTAAATCCGCAGAGAAAGAAAAGTAAAAAAAACGATTTCAAATTTTATCCTAAAGCAATCATAGTTATGAGAACTGTCTATTTCTATCATTGGAAATTGTAAAGACTCCTAAACCACAGGAATATGCGATTCAATATAGAGTGAGTTAAAATAATCAGAAACTCACTTACGCAAGCTCTGTTTTCAAAAATGTAAAAGAATCATTACACACCTGAAAAAAATTTAGGGCCATCTTGATCCCAATATGTCACAGCTTTTTTAGAATAAACTTACACGCTAAGAAATCATCTTTACGTGTGGAATTTAAGTTGCTTAGATAAGCCGGACTTTGAAATACACCATAGGAATACGGGGGGCCAATAAAATGAAAAAATTATTATCAGTTGTACTTAGCTTAAATCTGGTTGGGAGTTTGTTTGCAAACTTGCCAGACGAGATTGATCACCCAACTTATAAAAATAAATATCAGAATCAAAAAAATATATCTGATGATTTACTTACAGAACTTCAAGATATTGGCCGAGAAATTGAAAAAACAGATTCGGAAATCTCTCAAACTCGATTAGATTTAAGCCAACTTAAAAGTACAAATGAGAAGCTGCAAATTGATATTAATCAAGCAAGGCAGAGCAATGCTCAACTTCAACAAGAACGAGGTGTCCGAGTACAAGAAAATGCCAGTTTAAGAGTTGAAATAAATGAGCTTGATCAACAGATAAGAACAATTGATCAAGATTTGGATCGAATTGGGCGCCGACTAAATAAATTGGACCGACAATACAAGAAAGACAATAGGCTTTATAAACAAGAAGAAAGAAAACTTAAAGATGCCAAAGTAGTAAAAAGAAATTTGGTTGCCTCCATTAAAGGACTAAGAACAGAGATTCAAAAACTTAAAGCAACTAATAATGCTCTCAAAACTCAAAACCAATCACTTAAAACTCAGGTAGAGCAAAATAAAAATAAAATTAAAACAATAAACAGTCGAATTGCTGAAATTGATTCAGTCCTTCCCACCATGAGACAGCAAAAGCAAGGTTTTGAAAAACAAGAAAAAAATATTAAAGCAAAAATTGACCAAATCTCTAAAACCATTGCTCCTCAAGAGAAAAAAATCGCAACACTTAAGCAGACTCTCACTAAAACAAAAAATGAAAAATCCGCTCAAGAAAAAGCCAAGACTCAAAAGAAGAATTCTATAAAATCAAAACAAAAACAATTGGCAACAAGCGATCAAGAAATTGCGAAATTACAAGAACAACTACAAACCATCGACGAAAGAGTTAAATCCCTCCAAGAAGCTACTGATAAAGAGAAGACGGCCCTAACTGAAAAAACTAAAAAGGTTGAAGACTTAAAAGCAATCGTTGCAGAAAACAGACCAAAGGTTCGCGAGCTCACAAAACGAATCAAAGAAGCTCAGGCCGCAGGTGATAAAGCAACAGTAGAGAAATTAAAAAAACAACGGCAGCCTCTCATGAGACGAGTTCGTGGTAGCATGATGCAAATAAAAAAACTTGAGCCACAAATTGTTCAGCATCAAAAGACAATTAAGGAAAATGAAGCTAAAATCGCTCAAATTAAAAATAGTGCACCAAACTTAAAACAAAAAATTGCTAAAATAAAAGAGCAGAAAAAAACACTTAAAACTGATATAAAAGCACTGAAATCTCAAATACAAGCAATTGACACAAAAGTTGCTCAACTTAATACGAAGATTAAAGCAACTACTGCAGAAATTAAAACAGTTGAAACAAGTATTGCTTCCTCGCTACAAAAAAAGAAACAACTTCAAACAAAAATGGCAGAGGTAACAAAAAATAAATCTGTTGTTCAAACCCAAATAACTAAACTTACTCAAGAGAAAAAAAATAAAAAAACTCTTGTCGCAAAAACCAAAACCTTAAATCAAACACACCAAACAACAATAACTGCGAATAAGAAAAAACTTACCCAAAACAAAACATCCGTAGAAAATAAATCTCGAAAAGTTGGAGTTGAAGTAAATAAAAAAGATCAACTGATCAGACAAATAGCGCAAATGGAACGAGATCAAAGTATTCGCTACACAAACCTAACGGCACTATTCCAAAAACTTGAGAAAGTTCAAAGGCAACAAGACCGTATGTTTAATGATCGAAAAAATCTAACTCAAGTTCTAAACGATAGAGAAATCAGATTAAATAATAATATGATTCGTATTTCTCAGATTGATAGTGACATTGCCAGCAATAGTGACTTCATCTTTAAATCAGAGACTGCCATCAAAACAAACTTGTCTCAAATTGATCAACTCAATCAGCATTTGGCCAACTTACGAATTTACAAAAGAGATAAGGAACAAAGTGAAGTAAAGGTAAATGAGGACTATCAAATTGAAGTGGCTAAAACCAATGATTTGAAATCTAAATACGATCAAAGATTAAACCTTTATAACTCTTACTTACGTAAATCCGCTCAAATGGGAACAAAGCAAGCAGGTAGATTAGGTGTTAGCAAAGGTGATAAGGATGGAGAGAGTCTTGCTCTAACCAAGGCCAATTCTTTAGCCACCAAAACAGCAACCCAAGCCGCCATTTATGACTCTGCTTATAGAGGTTTTATAAGGGGGGAAATCGCGGGACAAGATAATGGATACGATGATGGCGTCAAAGATCAAGCAACTTATGATCAAGGTTATAAAGTCGGTTATCAGACGGGTTTAGACCTTGCCGTACAAACCGCTATGAACGAAGACTTCCCTACTTCCTTTTCTAAAGAGTTTAATAAAATCCTAACTCAAACTAAAACTTCTAAAGTGATTGTTAGTGAGTTAATGTTAAATTCATCTGAAGATATGTTCACCGCATCTTTAGTTAAAAGCTATGAACATATTGAAAATATTTCTAATGCTGGCCCAGAAGGCGAGGACTTGTCTCAAGTAGAAGTTCGAAATTCTCAAAGAATCAAATCTGTTTCTGACTCTACGATTTCACTTAATAAAGAAAAATTAGACTATGAAATGACCGAGAAGATTCGGTTATCAAACCCAGCTGCCATTTATACTTCAGTTCAAAATATAAAAGTTATTCTCGCTCAAAGAAAATGTGGGTTAGTTTACAAGCAAGTAGCTGATTTTATCACTGAGTGTAAGGAAAACTATAACGATAAATATCGATCAAATTATAAGACAGCACATGAAAATGCGTTTCGAGCTGATTATAAAAATACTTTCAACTCGACATTTTCCAATGTTTTTAAGACTAAGAGAGTCCAGAAGTATCAAACTCACTACCAAACTTCTTATGACCAAGTTTATGTTCAATACAAAAACATTGGATTAAAAGATATTCAAAATAAAGGGGTTAAGGATGGAGAGATTAATGGTTATGATGAAAACATTAAAAGCGAAAGGTCTAAAGCCACTAGTTTAGGAATTCAAAAAGCTTCAGAGCATTTTGTAAATAACCCTGTCGTTAGATTGTGTTCTACCTCAAACAAATCAACTCTTAGCTTTAAGAATAAACTGAATAAAGCTTTGCCTGGAAGTGAGTTTTCTTTAGGACTCTGCTTATCTAATGCTGGATCAGTGAGTGCCTCAGATAAAGATGTTCAAATAAAAATTGTTTCTCAATCAAGTGATATCAAATTTACCAAAAATACTTTTTCAATTGGTGAATTAGCGGCAAAAAAGAAAAAAGAATTCAGTGATGCTCTTGTTGGAACAATTCTTCCTTCGGCCACTCCAGGACAAAAGTTTAACTTTGACTTAAAGCTCATCTATCCAGGAAGCGCGGTTCAAGCAAGCTATTCAGAAGCAATCAATATTTCTCAAATAATTAAAGTAAATCCAGAGTTCACGATGGATAGTATTAATTATAAAGATTCTGTTTCTTGGAGAAAGAGAAAGCGTTCAAGAAAAGGAGCGACAATTGGAGTTCGCTTCAACATCAAAGGTTTATACAAAGGAATCACTGGATCATACACAATTAAGCCACGAATCGTTCAGGAAAGAAATTATGCCAAGTTTACAAAAAGCACATATACATTCCCGGCCGTACCTCAGGGGCAAGTTGTTGAATGGAAGATGCTTTATAAGTTTAAAAAGAAAGCAAATGCTGCTGGAAAAAAACTAGAACTTATTTTTGATATCTATTATGGAAAAGACTTATTGGAGACAATTAATTTACCTGTAACTGTTAAATAACCAATTAATGAAAGGGGGGCGGTTATTATTATCGCTCCCTTTTTTTCTTTACTTCAGACTCATTTAAGAAATTTAGAATTCAGAGTTTTCAGTCTCATCTTCAATTTTTTTGCCAGCTAAGCTTCTCGTATTAATAACTGGTGTATAGATTGTAAATCCAGCAAATATCACATTGGGATCTTTTATTAATGGTTTATTATTATTCCAAATTTCTTTCCAATAAACTGGAGTATCATAAGCATTTTGAGAAATGACACCTAAGGTATCAGACTCCTTTATTAAATATGGATTTCCTGTAGGATTCCATGTCACTGTCTTATATATAAGAAAATACTTTAATTGATCACCCGCTTGTAAGGAACGCCCCGGTCTGGTTAATTCTGGATTCCAATCAACTAAGTGTCTCCATTTCTCATAATCTCCAAATAGCTTAAAAGAAATAAGCATTAATGTATCATATCTTTGAACTACATAGGTTTGCTCTTGATTTGATCCATAGTCTCCACCTGATTTTCTCTTTAACTCTTTTTGCCTTTCTATTTCAGCTAAGCGAGCTAACTCCTCATCAGAAGCATTATCAATCCCTAAGTCTTTTATAACTTTTTGATGATGCCCAGGAGCATCCTCTAACTGTTCTTTTTTATGAAAAGAAACCTTTCGGTTTTGATCTTTAATTTTCTTTTCACCCAAAAAAGGAATTCCAAAAGAACTTTCCGAAACACCTTTCTTGCTATTTGAACAAGCGATACTAAATATAAGAATTAAATAGATTGGTAATTTAAACATACTAATATCTCCATAATTCCTATCGACGAAACAATCCAAGACTTTTAGTAAAATTTGATGTTTTAAATACCGAAATTTGCGAGAAGATGTACTCTTTTTAATATCCGATCAAAAAGTTCAAATAAAGCTTTCATCATAGGATATGAATTAACTTGCTCAAAAAGCAAAGAGAAAAGATTTGATAGAAAGTCTAGCAAACCTTGCAAATTATATTTTTTAATTAATAAATCAAATTTCCCAGTGGCCGGCTCAACCACGTTGTTTTCTGGGTTAACTATGTAAAGAGGGTTTTTCTTTTTCATATTTATATTTTTCCAATAAATAATCCGCAATATGCGAGAACTTATTTTTTATATCATTGTATTCCTTAGACTTAAAGGAAAAGACGCTACGTTTCTCCCCCATGGCCTTGAATAAATCAACTTTATTTTCAATTTCTGGAAAAAAAGTAAAATTATTCAATTCTTTTTTAATATTCTCCAGTTCGTTCCGAGCAAATTTTCTTCGCTTATCAAATAGATTAGGTATTAATCCAAGAATTTCAGGAGTGCAACCTAAACCCATTTCATCGATGTCATTAATGACAGTCTCCAGATTACGAATTCCAGTTTGGCAAAAGGCATCTGGTATAAAAGGAATAATCACTCCATCACTAGCACATAAAATATTTACTACCAGCAAACCTAAGGTTGGTGGGCCATCAATAAGAATATAATCATACATTCCCTTTAATTGATGATGTTCGAAAAATTTTTTTAGAATAGTTTGACGAACAGAGTTTATTCCACCCACGGTCAATTCAAAGCCTGAGAGCATTTGCCCTCCTGAAATGATGTCAATAAAAGGATTAATTGATTTTATTGCTTCAGAAAGCATCGTAGGAGAATGGAGTGTCTTTAATTGCTTCACAGAATTGATTAATAATTGAAAAACTTGTTCATCTTCATTTGGGAGATCATTTAAAACAACAGTGGATAAATTAAATTGAGGATCAAAATCGATTAATAAGACCTTATTATTCTTTTGTGCCAGAGCATGGGCTAAATTAAAACACAATGAAGTTTTGCCCACTCCACCTTTTTGATTAATAACAGAAATAATCTTTCCGCTCCCCTTTTCTTCAGAATTACGGAATGACATATCCGATGAGTCCGGTTGAGTATTTACGTTTTTTTTAACACTTTCACTGATTCTGTCAAAAATTCCCATGGTTCAAGCCTTTTATTAAAGCAATAATTAATTTATATCGATAATAGCCTAGATGGAAAAGGTTCAAAAGAAAATTATCCTTAACTTTAAAAGTATTTCAAAGTCTTTTTTGAAAAAGAAAGTCTTGGATGATGTGAATTTAAATATTTTTGAAGGTAAATTTTACGGACTTCTCGGCCATAATGGTGCTGGAAAATCTACATTATTGAAAATTCTAGCTGGTATTGAAAATTTCGAAGAAGGTCATGCTCAAATTTTTGAAAAAGATCTATCTGAAATCAGTTCCTTAGATAAGTCTAAACTCATTTATATTTCAGATAAGATTGAGCTTCCCAAAAAAATGAAGATGAGTGAGTTTTTAACTTTTTACCAAAAATTATACCCTCTCTTTGATTTAGCCTTAATGAATAAGATTATTTTCGATCGAAAGCTTAATACAGATAAGTTCGCCCACGAGTTATCGAAAGGGCAACAATTACAATTTATCTTCGCTTTAGTTATTAGTAGCAAACCAAAAGTAATATTTGTAGATGAAATAACAGCTTTTTTTGATGTTTATGCTCGAAAGTACTTTATGGATTTATTAATTCAATATGTGGCAAATAAAAATACAGTTATTTTAGCCACAAATGTGGTCAATGAGATTCAAAACTTAGCGGATCATATACTTTACCTAAAAGATGGAAAAATTAAATTAAACTCAGAGATAAAATCACTGGTCTATAATTTTATAAAAATTAGAAAAACAATCCACGATGAAGACTACACAGGTATATTTGAAAATAAAGAATGTTTTTGGGCCGGAACCAATGGAGATCGATCAGTTAGCTATATTATCCCTAAAGGGCTTAAGGTATCAGATGACGTAATAAAACGTTATAAAGATAAAAGAGCGCCAAACTTAGAAGATATTTTTGTATATTATTTTAACTATCATCCAAATATGGGTTCAATAGAAACAAAAAACAAAGAAGACGAAGAGAAGAATGAAAACGCTGCTTAAACATAATTGTCTGTTTATTCTTAAGAATATGCTCGCGATATACTTTATCTTTTTAATTTTGGGTCTTACTCTCAAAGCAGTTTTCCCTCAAATAGAAGAAGATATTTTTTCTTACTTTCTAATTGGAGCTGTTAGCGTATCTCTAATAAGATTTTTGGAGATTTCACCAAGTACCTATGAAAAGTGGTCCTCTTTAATTCCTTTAAATAATGATCAAAAATACAAACTTTATAATCTAACATGTGTCATTTTTAGTCTGACGCTATTATTTATTTATCTTCCAAGTAGCCTTCTATTTAATACGACAGTTATGTCGATTAAAGCTTCCTATTTAAGTATTTTCATCTCAGTTTTTTTCTATCATTTATCTTTTCTTGTTAGATATAATGAAACAAAGTCATCCAATCAAAATATTATATTATCAATTTTAAAAGTTAAGAGAACTTATTTTTATATCGCTATTGCGGCAACCTTTCTTTTTCTTTTTGAGAACCAAATAAGTATAACTCTCCTCCTTGTCTTATGTATGTCTATTTTCTTATTTGAGCATCTTTACCGGCAGGTTCAAATTTTCGATCTCAAAATTTCATCTCTTAATAATTTAATTCCAATTGGAAAATATGTTTTAATAATTTCCCTTTTGGTAAACGTTACACTTTTTTCTAAAAAAATCATCATAGCCAAACCTAGTGCAAATAGCGTTGAACAACTTTTTCAAATTACTGGCGTCACTTCATTTATATATACAGAGCAAGATATGATTAAATTAATAGAAAGCCCACTGAGAGAAAAGGGATTTGCCTACTTGCACCTTTTATTTACAGAGAAGTTTCCTCAGAGTGATTCAAGAGGTCCTGCCCATCATTCTTCTAAAAGATTTAAGCATACATTAGAATTGGATTTTTATAGAACCGTAAAAAGTAAAAAAGAATTCACTCCTTTTATCTACACTTTAAAGTTTTTTACAATGAAAGATATGGATCAAGATAAAGTTGATTATTTTATCCTGCGTAGTAAGAAATTTGATTTAGTGGAACAGCAAATGACTCTTCGTTATTTAAAACACTTTGTACCTGAAGAAGCAAAAGATAAAATTGATAACCTCCTCACTTCATTTCAAAATAATTGTCATAAAATGGATAAAATCGAAAAAAGTGAACGATCAAAAATGATTCCACAAGAGCTCTACTCTTTTGAATACTGCTCTTTTTAAGAATAATTTTGATCGAGATTTAACTTTTATGCCTCTCTTTTTACCCACCTCAAAATTTTCTTTTTCCTTAAGCAGCTTAATTTAGGTTAAAAAGTAAATCATTCAAGTATTTAGATTAAAATAATAGGTAATATTTGCCGATTAATTGGACAGAATGAGTATAAGGGTTTTAATTCGTTATTTATTATTTGTTTGCATTATTCTATTCGGAGTAAGCTGTAATGTTGCAGATAAAAACGACGTCAAAGATAATCAGCTTGAAGAGCTGACTTCAGATCTTAGCTTTGATTACTCTTATTCAGACCTAGACTTATTAGAAGATATAACTGAAGTGGAAATCTATCCTCGTCTTGTTGACTCCGATAGTTACGCTTACGCAATTGATCCGAGTCTTCCTTCAGGGCTAACGCTCAATACTGATACCGGATATATTTCAGGTATTGCCACTGAAGAGTTAGCCGATACCGCTTTTATCGTTACCGCATGGGATGGGGATTATACTTTTAAAACAACCATTACTATTGCTGTCACAAAACAAGCTCCTCTCGTTATTACATACCCTGATACCCCACTCACTTGGGACATCAATGTTTCCGGAAGCAAAATTCCCACAATTACGGGAGGGGATGACAATACTTTTACTGTTACTCCGGCCTTGCCTAGTGGTTTAACTTTAGATCCAACTACGGGTGTCGTTTCTGGAACACCAACAGAGGCGACCAACCAAAATTATGCCTTTACTGTTACTAATTCTGCTGGGTCAATTACTCAAGACTTATCTGTTTATGTGCAAAATGAAGTGCCGGCTTTTAATGCTGCCTTATTCGCGGATACATTTACCCAATCAGTGGCCAATACTCTTACATCACATCCTTTGGATAACTCTGGTACAATTGATACAAATGATGTCACATATGAAATTGACCCTAGTTTACCTACAGGACTTACTTTAGATACAAATACTGGTGACATTTCTGGTACCCTTTCAACTAGTTCTATTGTTGGAGTCTATACTTATAGTTACACCGCAAAATCAAATGCTGGTCAAGACACAATTACTTTAACACTAACCCTTGATCCAAATATAAAAGATTTAACCTATACTTTAAGTTCAACAATTATCGAAGGCCAAACGATAAACTTGATGCCTAGTTATGAAGGTGTTCTTACTGATGCTTCTACGGCCGTCTACTCTGTAAATGCTGGAGCTCTTCCAACCGGTCTATCAATTGATGCTAGCACAGGTAGGATTTCGGGAACTATCTCAGATGGTATCGTCCAACCTAGTGTGGATGACTTAACATCTCAAGCTTATTCTTTCACTATTGACTTAGATGATACAGCTGGTGGAGGTACAACCATTACCAGCCAAACAATATCGGGGATTGTTGTCGAGCAAGATCTTTTCAATATCGGCTATTTTGATGAGTACACATTTTATACTGATAATGGAGCAGAAAATAAAGATCCTAATCCGCAGGCTTACTCTTCTCCTGAGAATCAAAATAGTACAAATGGTGCTACCTGCACCAGTGGTATTTCAGCTTTTTATGCAGAAGTATCTGGCGTTGAATTAAATGTTGCTGGTTATCCCCTCGGCTTCGATTGCCAGACAGGGCAAATTCAGTACACTGGTGTTGATGATGGAAATAACTATGATTTAACTGTTTCAATTACTGGAACAAATTCAGGCGAGAACACAACTGGTAGTTCACTAACTAAATCTGTAAATATAAAAATTATAGATGCCAATATTGCTTCAGCTGGCTATTCATCCACGTTAAATTTTAATTATGGTGACGCCACATCGAATTATACTCCTACTGGAATGGGAGCGATTATTAGAACTTGGTCTGTTTCTCCGTCACTACCATCTGGTTTAACATTGAACACTTCAACAGGAGTTATTAGTGGAACCCCTGGTGCATACGTTACAAATGAAGCTTATACAATTACTGCTAGTAATCATGTAGATACAGTGACATTTACTTTCTATTTAACAATTAGTGGAATAGCACCTAATGCTTTGACAATGGCAGACATAGCTGGAACGCAATGTACTGCAATTGCGAGTACAACTCCTACTGTTGGAGCAACTAGTACAACTCCTATTGCATATTCAGTATCTCCTGTTTTGCCTTCTGGATTAAGCCTAAATTCAACTTCTGGAGAAATTAGCGGAACTCCTTTACACAATTTAGACACGACAACTTATACTATGACAGCTACAAATGCTCACGGAACAGATACTGATACTTTCGATTTATACCTAGCAGCTTCTATTGCACCAACCTTTTCTGTTTCAGACTTTAATATAACTTTAGATGAAATTATTACTAATCAATTACCAGATACAGGGACGGCCAATTCAGCTTGCGCAGCTACAAATAGTACAATCTATGTCTATGCTACGAATGCTGGAGGAGATGCTTGGCCGACAGATATTAGTGTAGACGCGGATAGTGGTGAAATTTCCGGAACCGTTGCACTGGCAGATATAACAAACCTTGTTAACGATATCGATCCCACTCAAAATACTGAAACCTATCAAATGGATGGAAGCTACGATGACGGTGGAAATACTTCAAATATAAGTTTCACAGTGACCTATTACCCCCAACTTCCCTCTTTAGTCTATGTTGATGATCAAATGAGTGGAACCTATGATGATAATGACAACACGTTTAATCTCTACCAAACGATAGGAACCCCACAAAATATAACTGTTACTTCAAACTCTGGTGATGTGGCGGTTGAAGATACAAATGCGGCCTGCGGGTTTTTCTCTGTTAAAGGAGATAATATTACCACTGAACTAACTGATTCTGGTTGCGGAGCGGGAACTGAAACTCTCACTGGATTACCGGCAGGATTCTCCATAACTTTTAATTATTTAACTGGTGAGTTTATTTTAACTGATGACGGTGGTGGTGATGGTTGGTGTAATGTCAACACAGGTCTTGATTACCAAGTCCGTGGACAAAACGCTTCTGGATACTCTCCTTATACTTCAGTTTCTTTCAATATTTACGATCGAATTCCCACTGACTTTGGCTATGTCGCAACCGATACTCCGACAATTACTGATTCAGGAGACAAGCTTTGGGTTTTTGATTTTGAAACTGATGCAGGAGCAACCCCAATCAGCAACTCAGCTTTAACAGTATGTAGTAGTACAAATTTGTCATATACCAGCAATCCTACACTATCAGATGGTGGAGTGAACCTTGATGTCAACGATGGAGAAATTAGCTATAGTAATACTGGTTTAGTCGCCAGACAAGACTATTTAATAACTGTTCAAAGTACACTTCCTTCTGACTTAGCTGAGTCACAATCAGAGTCCATAAAAGTCATGAATCCATATTTTGGCGATGACTTAGATGGTATGCGAACGATTATTGCTGATGTTTCTGGAGATGATAAAGAAGATATTATTTTAATCTCTAGTTTATGTGATCTGTCCACAGCTGATGGGGCTGGAGGCTGTGCAACCGGAGATAGTATTAATATTATGGTTCAAGCCAGTGATGGTTCATTTAACTTATCTGGTTATGGAGGTGCCATCCCTGAGAGTCGTATGGGTCAAGCCTCATTGGTTGAATTTTTAAATACAACTTCAGGAGAAAGAGAAACAGGTCTTGTCTATATGGATGATGCTACTTTTCCAACTGGAGCTTTCACAATAGAAGTACAAAGTTTTATAACCTCAACATTAAATTCAACTGATGGAAATGCGACGAATACTACTGCAACTGGCGATGATATTTTCTTAGCCACATTAGATGACAATGATTTCGATAGTAGTAACAATAATACGACATTAGCTGCTTTTCATAATGATGGCGGAGTCATGTATCTCTATCATTATACGATTGGAGATGATGCTGCTATTACTTATAACAATACAGCAACGATAACAGATACAACTTTGCTTGCTGCCACCAATATTTATGATATGGCAATCTTCCATGCTGATACCTATTCATCAGATTCAAACCATGACTTAGTTATTCTTTATGAGTCCGGAGGAAATGGTTATATTTGTATTATCAAAGGAAGCACACTCGATTTTAATACGAGCTGCTCAACAAACTTAACTCTCCCAACGGCCACTGATGATCCTGTTCAAGTTATACCAGCCAATGTTGCTAATATTGGTGTTTCAGGACTCACTGACTTAGTTATCTTAGATGAGAATGGAGTTATGTACGCTTATAATAATGATGATGCGAATTTTGTAACTTCTGTAAACCCAAGCTGGACTTACAGTCCGAGCAATTACGATGCTGCAAATTCTCCAATAGACCTATCGGATGGGAGAGAGTTTGCAGTTAAAGATGTAGATAATGATTCTTACCCTGACGTGGTTTACTCTTTTAAAACAACTGGTCCCACTCACGAGCTTTACACATATTATAATTTATATAATGCTTCCAACCCAACTAAAACACTAATCCTACCCTCTGTGCCCCATAAAAGTTCAGATGTATTAGATTATATTGATGATGAAAATGCTGATAGCTTTAACACCAGTCACTTGGGATTGGTCGAAATAAAAGATGATAATGGGGATTACGTGGATACCGCTGCCATTCATTGTGAACTTTCAACAACAGCAACTACGACTGATGACAGTTTCTGCTCTATACCTGCACTCATTGATGACCTCGATTATTAAATATTCACCCAATCGCCCACTATAGTTGTCACCAAACAAATTTCATCAGGAATCAAATTTCACTTTTTCAAGGCTTTAAACATTTTTTTAGGAGAAAAAATTGTTCTCTAAGATAATAGAATTAAATCCCTTTTAGTTTTTTCCGATAGGAAAGTAGGACTGATAGGGAATTCGGGCTTACTATGGGATGGATTTTAAGAAATGCACACAGATTTAATCGCGCACTTTTGTTGTGTTTATGTCTGGTTATCATTTCATGTTTACCTAAAACAAAAAAAACTTCTTGTGACAGTGATGAAGCCTATGACTCAAAAGAAAGAAAATGCGTCCCTACTTTAGCCAGCGACGGAATTTTTGTAACAATCTCAAACAAGTCACCTGATGTTTCATCATCATTTGCTTCAACAGATAATAACTCTTATACCTATCAAGTTACCATTAACGATCCTTATGGAGCAGGTTACTCATTGCAATGGTATTTAATTGGAAATGGAGCTTCTACTTTAGTAGGGCAAAATACTACAAGTTATGACTTAACTCCTTCAAGTGTGGGTGATGGTAGCTTTGTTTTGGAGCTTGTCTTAAAAAGTGACGATGGAAGTGAAACTTATAGTTCCACCACTTGGAATATCACCATAGGAGCAGAAGCTGTTCCCTACTTTGATACCTCAACAAATAATTATATTTCAACCGTTAGATCAAATACAGCTGTATTATTTCAAATAAACGTTTATGATCCTAGTAGCTTTGGAAATTTAAAAGTAAAACTTTTCATAGACGGAGTTCAGTCATCAGGAGGAACACAAACCTCATCTGGATCTCCCTATTTATTTACAGAAACTGTCGATGCAAGTACCTACAGCATTGGGTCTCATACAGTAAGAGCATTCGTCTATAATAGCTCTGAAAGTACTTTATATAATTCGTTCACTTGGGTCATGGATGTAACAGCTCCTGATTTTTCAGATGTTGTCGCCTCTGATCCTTTAGTGAGTTGTGGGACAACACTGGTTGAAGGAGTTGCCCTTAACAATGCCACTAGCCCAGCAGTAAATGATTGCGACAATACTACAACAACATACTGTATTGATGTAGACGATCAAGATGATACCAGTAAGCATCCATCAGGCGTGAAAGTACAATTTTATTGGGATGCCTATTTAACTGCATCAAAAATTGGCTCTGAAACAACTCTAACTGGGGATACAATTTGTCTAGTGGATGTTGAACCAACATTTTCAAAGTCTCTTGCATCAGGAAACACACAAGAAACACATGCTATTTTAACAAAATTTTATGATGTGAGTACCGGTTTAGAAATGTACCAATCTAATGACGAAAGAGTCGAATGGACTGTCGAACTTATAGAAGTCAATCGATCTCCTCAAATCACCATCGCAAGCTCCAACACTCATTGTACCAGTGCCACCATTGACGAAGATACCACCACATCTATTTCAACATGCGCTGTTACTCAAAATACAGCTCAAGCCTTTGAAATAAATATTCTTTGGGATGAATACACTGACCCTGAAGGTGGGGATATTGGAAACTTCACTATAGACTTTTATCTAGATGGAACACTATTAGACGGAAATCATGAAAATTCAGTTACTGATTGCGCAGATGAAGGAACAATTACGTGCAACCTTGTACTCAAGCCTTTCGATGACTCAGGACCGATTGATCCATCAGGATTGACTTATACTTTAACAGCAATAGTTACTGACAATGGATCAACTTATGGAGGAGGTTCAAAATCGAGTAACACTTTAATATGGACAATTGATACAATTACGGAATCCTATTCAGACCCAACTGCAACAGTTTTTACCTTTGATGCCGCAACCTATACTGAGAACGATACAGCAACAATAACAATCACTCACGATGATACCGATGGTGATGATTACAAATATACCATTTATCATATTAATGATGATACTGGTTCAACTGATGCTTGTGGGGATGCCGCGAAAAAAACCGCTTACACTTCAAACCAACTAACCAGAAGTGATTTAGCAAGTAATAATACATCTCAAACCGATGTTATAAATTGGCTCATTCCCCAAGATCTTGTGACGACTGCAGCTGAAGTTGCGGGAGATATTTACTTTTGCGTCCATGTTGAGAGTGTTACTTTTGGTACCCTCGAAACTGAGGCACAACTTTTATTAACTTTTCCTGCTACAAATTATATTGAAGTGGCACAATACAACCCTCTTCCAGTAGCTGATACTGACGAAGTTCCCACCAGAACTGATACCCAAATTGTTCTCACCAGTATGCCTTTTTCTTTCGATGCCCCAACTATCACTGATACAAGTGCAGCGGATGGAGATACTCTATCCTATCAGTGGCAAATTAATGGTGGTAATGTTTCAGCGGCGGGCACCTGGACTGATATAACCGGAGCGGATAGTACAAGCCTCGTCTGGTCTCCTGGACATGGACAAAATTTTGATGTCACTGCAGGAAACGCAGAAGCATATACCATAAGACTCTGCATTGGAGACGATGGATATGATAATCCAGTTGCATCATGTAATACAAGTGTTGAATGGAATGATGTCACTCCTATTTCAAATGTAACAGATCTCACCGGAGCTGATGGGACTAATACATTTGGGCCCGATCTAAGCGAACTTGCCACCACATACGACAGTACAAATAATGTTTCATATTCGGTTTATGTCAGTGATGCGACTCTTCCCAACCGCTATTTAATTGTTGAAAAAGTTTTCTATAATAGCGATGGGAAAATTTATTACAATGAAGTGATCGATTCCGTCTCTTTGCAAACAGATAATTTATCAACAATTACCACCGAAGCGAGTGATCTATCAATTGCAGTTGATGAAGATAGTGAGTACTTATTTATTTCCTATATCGCCGATGATGATACTCTGGTTACTTACCCCAGACCACACATCGTCCGTATTAATTTAGAAGATGACAATCGAGTAAGCGGAACGCTTGATCATAACGGGAGCTTTGGCTTTAGCTACTCAGGGCCAAGCATAACAAGCTCAGATCCAGCGGACATTACAATAAATCTGAATGCTTCAGATCAAACAGAAATTATTATTAATGCTGTTGAAATCGGAGATCAGGTTTTATTTAATCATAAAAACTTAGTCACCGCTCAATTAGGGACTGACTTTTGTACTAGTTGCTCAAGCGGTTCATCCGTTTTCAATGCAGCTCAAGAGCTTGCTGATTATATTAATAATTATAATGCAACCACTGACTTACAAGGCATTAGTGCAACGGTATCAGGAAATGAAGTTATAATAACAGAAGTCATGTCAAATGATTACATTGATTTTCCAGTTGCAGCAAATGGTATGGGTCGTATAATGATTGATTCTGCCACAGATACTTTCTATGTTCCTGTTGTAAATAATTCTTTAACAGGTTCTGATAAGAATAAAATTAGTATATTCTCTGGTACGTACACTAGTGTTGGTATCGACAACATAACCATGACTCAAGTGAATTTAACCGCAGATACAGATGCTTCTTCCTATGTTACTTCAACATATAATGATACAGAGAACATAATTTATTTTGCCACCAAAGATGCATCAACAGGAGTTATTGACATGTATGCATACGATACGGGTGGAGCAACGGTTGAAGCTACAAATGCAGATATTTGGAGCGGTACCCTCGTTGATAAAATTAACATTCGTTATGATGATATTACTGGAGGAGACAAAATTTATCTCTTAGGAACCACTGTCTCAGAGGGCGCATTATCTGCTTATCAAGTCCCTTATGATAATGCTGGAAACTCTTTCACCACGGGAAGTGAAATTGAATCAGCAGTTTTATATGATGACTTAACTGTTGGGTACCAGTTAAATGCATTAGAGGAAGATATCCATGCTTTTGACTTTGCAGTAATGGAGACAACAAATGATTTAGCCTTAGTAATTAACAGCCATGAATCTGTATCTGGACTTGTCGATGGAACTAATGTTTATATCCTTAAGTTAAGTATGGACTCTTCATCAACAATGAAAGCAGATTGTAGCTATGACCAAGATCCAGATGCAATGAACTGTACCCCACTCAATAATAAAACAACCTATGATTATGTTGATAATACTGAAGTCTCTATTTCAAAAGTACACTTGAATGAAACAATTGGTTCAGAAGGTGCGACTAGTAACGAAAACATCAAAAATATAGCTATTATCAACTATATGGTTAATGATGGGGCAAATGATGTTGTCCAAAACGTTATCATTAATGCCGAAGAAGACTATTTTACTCCGACAGATCAAAACTTTGATTCATACTCCCCGGCTTTTTTACCTCCTTAAACCAATTTTTTGCGTATGCATTAAAATAGATTTATGCGCACACTACTATTTTCGAGTCTATTACTCAGCTTAAGCTTATTTAGTTTTGAACTCACCTACATTCGTGGAACCAGTAAAGACAACCGAACTTTCATTACTCGTCATGGTAAAAAAGATGGTGTGATGGTGGGAAAGAAAATGACCTTTACCACTGACAATATCAGTGTCATCGCTAAGGCCATCACAGTAAATCGCGAATTCACTCAATGGGAAATTCAAAATAAACTAACAGACATCCCCTTTGAGAATGGTGACCTCGTCACTGTTTACGACTCAAGAGATTATTTATGGGCCCTCACCCCTTACGATAAGCTTCGAGAAGCACAAAAAAAATACTCGCATGTGAATAAAAATTTTTACTTACTTAAATCTTCTCTATCACAAGGAGTCAGTGAATCTGTTTCAGGTGTCGATGCCCAACCCACTGACTTTGGAGGCTATACCATTGAGGGTATGCTGGAGAGAGAGTTTACCTTAAACCTAGCGGGAAGCTTTGGTATTCGCTATGACAATGAAACAATTAATGTACCTGAAGCGAGCATCTTGACCCAAAGACTTATGTTCTCTGCTGAGATTACTTACTACTTTAATGAAATGGAACTTCTCTATCACTCGCGCTTTTTTGTTGGACTGGGAGTTGCCTATGGTGAATCTCTCACTGAAACCACCGGCTTGGATGTCTCCGGTTTTTCATCCATTCTACCCTCTACTAAATTTGGAGTTGAGTTTCCCTTAAGTGACTATACTAGAATTCAATTTGAAGGAGCTATTGATAATATAACATCTCGAGAATTTGATGCGACCTACGAATTACAAACGGCCCAGAAAACATTGTTTCGCGGAGGAGTTGCACTTAAGAGGACTTTTTAACTCACTTTAGTTTTCAAGTCAGGAAAAGAATTACTTCACTAAAAAATTAATCCCCTTTTACCTGAAAAAACCGAATAGAAAGATATGATATCATGCAGATTGCCCCTGCTTATACTTATTTTGTTAACCACTATTTTCGGTAGTGGATCTAATCTCTTTGCCCAATCCAGGGAGATGATTTCTTTTGCTAATGAAATATGGCAATTTTACAGAGAAGAGAATTTTAAAAATTCTTATCAACCTATTCGAAAAGAAAGAGCTCAGTTCATTCGAAAAATTGCTCTAATTCTAGAGAAAGCTGGATATAATGATAAGAATACAATACTGCAAAGAGGAAATTTCCATCGATACAATTATGCTTACCTTGATCGGATAAAATATATACAACCAATTTATGAAGAGCTAATCAGTGGTGACATTTTTACCATTGAAGATAAAATACAATTCGATACAACCTTTGGGGAAAAGTTCGCGAGAGGAATAAAAGAGCAAAATCCAAACTTTGAAAATGACTATGCCAAAGTCAAACTAGAAATAAATGAACACCTAAAGAATCTTCCCCTTCAAAGCTGGAGTGATTTTCAGTTTATCATGCACGATCCTAAATTAATAAAAGAAGTCATCGAAAATAAAAATATAAATGAGATTAATGATTTATTTATTAATAAGCTCATAAATTTATCAAAATCGATCAATAAATCTGACTATTGGACTGAGAGGAAATACTTAAATCAGTCCTTCATCCAAACTTTTATAACTCTCGAGAAGAAAGGAGAGATTATTAAATTAGCAAAATATGCTGATCAGCTTCATCAGGAAGGAGAACTAACAGACGGAATAACTGAATGGTTGTTAAATAAAAATAATAAACTCCATGAAATTTCGCCAACTGTCTATCAAAAAGTAAAAAATCAACAATCCTTTAAAGCAAGAATCAAAGAAGAAATGATCTCTCTATTTCCTGGTAACCCAAAGGATACAATTTCGCCTCAAGCTAATTGGCTATTAGAACACATAACAAAAAATTATGATGTTGCTAACATACAGGAAAGTTTTAAAAACCCATCTGAAAACTTTAAAAATAAATTAATTAATTACCTCAATGGGATGGACCGAATCCCGAATGCGAACTTAAAAAATATTGTTTATCTTTATGAGATACTAGGAGAAGAAGATTACTTCTTAATAAATCGGAAAGCTGAATTACTTGAAAAAATAGAATATGATTTAAAAGTATCATATCTTTTTACTAAAGAGGCCAATCAATCCCGTTTGGACAGGGAAATTTTAAGTCGCGCTTTTAATCTTTATCCACAAGAAATGACAACAATATTAGAAGCAGAAGAAACTAGTGCACTTAAACAGTTAAATAAAATGTTTGAATTAAGTAAAAGACAAGAAATACCTCAAGATCTAATTTCCTTATACAAACAAAAGTTCAACTTCTATCTTAACTTCATTAACCAAAGCAGTAACCAAGAATTAAAAAATAAGGTTACCCAAGCCTTAGTAAATAATTACGAAGAAAACAATCGCCTTTTTAGATACTTCCTCCAAGATGATATATGCCTTGATCATTTAAGGAAAACGTTGATTAAAAACCCAGAAGTATTAAGCGCAATAAATCTGACCAGGCAATTAAGAGCTGATAACCACATTTATAATAGGGCGCTATTAGATCCATTCTTTAACCTCCAAGGAGATCCAATATTCGATGTTGAGTTTCCCACTCCCCTAGCATCTCAATATCAATACTATTCTTTTGTATTTGGAGCTGAAAAACCACTTGAAGTGAATGGGAGAAATATCAATGATGCAAAGAACCTAATTCAGTATGCACTTGGCCAAAAATCTAATCATTTCCTGATGGAAAATGAAAACCTGATAATAAATATAATCAGAAACAAAGAATTACTTGAAGCAATGTATCCTAATAAGCAAGAACTTGTTCGGAAATTAATTATGCTAGATAAAAAATCCTCAATTTTTCCCATTATCCAAAATGGAATGATTCATGTTGTAAAAGAAAACAACCTAAGCGCCCATTGTCATCGAGTATTAAAGAATCATGACCTTTCTTTTTTAGCCCCAAGTGAAATGTTGGAATTAATCGAACATATTGCTAATCCTCTCGCAAACTACAATAAATTTCATGCTGAAGATCATGCTAATAACTTTAATGGAAATTTCGACCAATTTAAAGCAAAACTCGATTCTTTAGTCGATATTGAAAATGCTTCCATGAATAAAGGTTTTATACCATCCTATAATACACTTTTTAAATTAATTAAAAATACAGAATTATCACCTCTAGAGAAAATTAAATTACTAGAAGAGTACTCAAACCTTATTGGAGATACTCCTTCTTTTGAAAAATATATTTTTTACAGAGACCTTAATGAGCACTTAAAAGTTATGCCTACTGACCTAAAAAAGCTCTTTGTACAACTTTTAATTGACCGACAATTAGATTCTGAAATATTAAACAACTTATTAATAGAGTCTCCCAATTTTTTAAAATACTACTCTTCAAATTTTGAACCTGATAGATTCGATAATCCTATTAAGTATATCGATCAAACATTCGAGCGACTAAATGATCATTTAAACATTAACCCACTTAGACTACCAGGAGAACTTCCCCTCCCAAAGGAATTACAAAACTTTAATCAGGTCTCATTTTCCGAACAAATTACCATCATTAATGATCTTGGTTATTCATATAAAGAAACATACTTAGGTCATGCTATTTATCTCAAAAACAATGCAAATATTTTGAGTGCTCACTTACTCCAAATTAACGAAGCTATCAATAATTCTAAGATCTCATTTCCTCCGAATGAATTGAACAAGATCCAATCTCAACTTAATCAATTAAAAGCAAGACTAAACAACCCAAATATTTTAATTGCGGATGAGATCGTTCTAACAGAGCTAAATTTAAAAATAAGTATAATTCAAGACTCAATTAATAACACCCAAGATCTTCGCCCACTTATCAAAAAAATACAATCCCCTGATTGGAAGAGGAATCAATTAACCTCAATCGAAAGAGATCAATTAAACACCCTATTTAAAAACCAATCTGTGGTGAATGATATCTTAACTAAAGAAGAAGAATTTCTCCTAAAAATAAAACTTCTTCCAGCTCAAAACACTCAGATTTTTAATTCGCTATCCATTCATTTTACGGAAGAAGAGTGGCTAAGTTTTGATGCAAAAACCAAACTTATATATATTCAACAATTGAATACCCCTGAAAAGTGGGTAAATAATTACATTCAAAATCAAGATAAAAAATTAAAAGGAAAAAATGCTCTTAACTATATCCTGGATGGCTCAATTTCAAATTCTGTCATTAATAATTTTTTATCCCAACCTGCAATCTTAATGAATGAGCCTTTAATAAATGATACAACAAAAGCAAACATCTTAAACCAATTTTTGTCTAAATATAAATCAATTGGCCCGAACGACCCAGACATCATTAAATTCTTCAAGGAACTAAATTGGTTAGTGGATTTTCCAAGTGTTAAGGTTTTAGTAAAAAATGAAAGTAATCTAATCTTCTTTAAGAAAACGATCAAAGAACACGCACCAGAATTATTCAAACACATAACGAACCTATTCCCTGAATATCGTCTACCAGAAGGTAGCTTCGGTTGGGAAAAAATGAGTTTGATCAAAAAGTGTATCTTCAATGCATTTAAATAAAAAACTTAATCCATCAACGCCGTATCTGGAATGGACCAAAACTCTTGTTCAGAGTCACAACTAAAAACACCCCAATCCACACAAACTGTTTTCGATTGACCGGCCGGAATAGTTGTCCATACTGAAATTCCTGGAAAGATTTTCTTTTTGACCTTAGCAGATCTCCAAGAGATTGCTCTAACAGTCCAACCACTGGGTAAACTATTTGCCACTTGATTGGTAGGGTCTATAGTTATTTCTGATTTTTGCGGATAATCAGTAAAAGGCGTATTTACTTTGCAGCGATACCCATTGTTCCACTCAAAGACTTCTCCATTGGCATCGTTGAGAAAAAGGCTTATACAATCGTTAAATGTGTGATTATTATTCGCCAAATTCTGTGTTCCCGCACTTGAAGCGGCTACAGTTAAATTATACTTTAAAACTGCGGTATCACCTGGATTCGAATCAAAATCAACCTGAATTTGCCCATTGATATCATAATTAAGATCATTGTTACTACTCAAAGTATAAGAACAGCTCTGCACAGTATTTGTAATCACTGAATTAGAACAAAAATTATTTGTAACAAAAACCCTTCCCTGTAATGAGGTTGGAATAATAATATTGATATTTGAAATATCTCGATCAGTATGTAGAGAATTTACAGTAAAAGTTCGTACCTGAACTGCTTCCATGGAAACGGTTCCAACCGGCCATTGGGTAATGAATGTTAAAGGACCATCTTCGAGAGTAATGGGATTTCCAGAATTAGTATTATTCGTGTTCGTATTGGTATTTGTGTTCGTATTGGTATTCGTGTTGGTGTTCGTATTCGTATTATTTTCGTTAGAATTATAAGTTGTGTATGACTCATCCTCATTGACATAAATAATCTCTTCCACAATTAATTCTTCTTTTTTCGGCTGTTTTTTCTGGCCACAGGATACCAAGAAAATACCTAGTAATAATAAAGTTGATAATTGTAACAAGTCCCGCTTTGTCTTAAGAGTAGTCATTTTAGTCTCCATAATTCCTATTCTTTATATAGAGCAAGCCTGATGCCAAGAAATTAAGCGAAAAACGTGGAATAATTAGACGAAAAAACTAAGTAATACCTGCTCATGTCTAATTTTTAGACAGTTCTAATAAATTGAATAAAAGTATCAATAGTTCCGATAAGATAGATGATGATTTTTAGACTACTCATAATTTTTATTTTCTTATTATGCTCAGCTCAAGCTGACCCTGATCCCATTGATCCAACTTGGACTTTATTTGAACGAATCGTTTATCAAAATTGCAATGGGAGATCTTTGCAAGATTGTGTTCATGATGCTGATGAGTTCTTAAAAGCACTTAATGAAGGCTATCGCGTTCCCACTACCTATCAAAGCCAAAATGGATTAATACACCTCAATCGTGCTTTTGCAGATTCTTCTGATTACTTCCGCTATGATCAAGGAAGAAATTTTTTCTATCAAAACTCTGTGGAGCAAATGAATGAACTCGCAAAAGAGAAAAACTTATCAATGGAAGGATTAAAAATATTATTTCAAGGAGAATTAGAGAGGTTCTATAAAAGTAGTGGTGCCACAAATTCAGTAGGAACCACTCCTGAAATGATTGCTGCATCAAAAGTAAAAACTATTTGGCTCTCTAGATACCGAACAGAAGAAAGACTCAATGAAGTATTAAGTGATCCTTCTCAAAGACGCCTATACAATAAAGATATAACTGAAATGATGAAGCTACCCTATAATTATGGGGCTCCAAATCCCAGTCTTGATGACTTAAAAGATTTAATAAAAGCGGAAATTAACCAATTATTAGAAGACCACTTCGCTAAGTACGAACAAATCGATCCTAAATTTCGAAGAGTCAATATTGACTTTAATAAGAAAGATCAATTATATTTTGCTCAAGACAATTTAAACTCTGATTACATTCAACATGCTTTGGGCTTGGAAGCAGAGGATGTTTCTTTAGCCAGAAAGAATTTTAAGCAATATATCCAATCAGAGTCTGTTCTCAGAATAATTCAACATTTACAAAGTGCTAGAGAGAGTCTGGATAAACTCGAAACAAAAGATGAAATACTTCAAGCAGGAAATTTTTTTTTCGAATCCTATGAAAGAGGAATCCGAAATTTTGAAAGTTTGGCTTTTGGTATAAATGCTGGTCCTTTAGGTATCCCAACTCATGGAGGGGACGACTTTACTTTTTTCTATGCTTTAAGTAAAGACTTTGAATGGTTTAGAAAAAAACGAGCCCATGGAAAAAAAAGTATTGTTGCTGACACAATTTTAACCAAACCAAATAACTTTTGGGACCGATATCCGAGAAGTTCAAAAAAAGAAGTTCCTCCTAAAAATCGTACCACCAACGATGGGCGAGGAATGGTTGGCCACCGAATTAACACTGAATTGGATGATTCCAGAAAACTAAG
>JAOHMI010000031.1 GCA_028101965.1 Bacteriovoracaceae bacterium | reverse complement strand
GTCCCCCGGTTAGAAGACAATTTTGTCCACGAAAAGGTTTTCCTTAGGGATTCCACCCTGGCCAAAAATTGCATATTAAGGTGAATTCACAATGGTAAAAAATCGTGAAACAAGCATGGGAGCAAAACATGAAAAGTATTTTAATATTATTCTTCTTAACTCTAAACTTAGCTCAAGCAAAACAAGGGAGCTATCTAAAATGTGAGTACCAAACATCAGTTTGGGAAATGGGCGAATCTGAGAAAAAATTAATTAATATTTCTCAAGATCAAAGTGTTACAGTTAAAGGAGCGCACCAAACAGAGAGTAGTGAACTTCAAATTCCTTATGATCTTAATATAGCTTATTTCGAAAACTTCCCCAGCAAAAAAGAAACTAAAGCAAAATTTAAATTAGTAGTAAAAAACATGATGGAAGAAGAAATGGATCAACTTGTCTTTTCAGTTTATTCCTATGCCAAAGAAATAAAATTTGATTACCGGTTCAATGTAGAATCAAGTATTATTACTTTTGATTGCAACATAGTTGATTAACTATCCTCATTTTTGAAAGTTCAATAACCTTATAACAAAAATAATTCAGAATTTTAATAATGTTGAATAAGATTAAATATACCACTGACCACTTTTCCCATTCGATCAAAATCCAGAGTGGAAATAGAGTCAGTGGTTTTATGATAATTTTTATTTCGATAAAAAGATGTATCAGATATCATATACGCTTCCATACCTAAGTCCCAATAATTTAAATGGTCCGAGAAATCTATTCCAGGAACAACACTAGGAGCGTTTAAGGAATATATGGGAAGATCAGTCCCTTGAGCAAAAAGTTTCTTTAACTTTCTTATAGACCAAAACTCATTAACTCCTCCGACGATGGCCATAAAGTTTCCTCGAAGTGGATAAAATAAATACAACAATGGTGAAGGGTAACTTTGAGAAAACCAATCATCCACAAAATACCCAATCATTTCAATGGACAGCATAAACTCCACTTCAATATTGCTCTTTCGTAAAAGTTGAGCATGATGATAAGAACCCATATTTACGGTTCGAAAGTAAGGCGGCTCCTCTAATGTATAGGCCACTAATTCTAGATCATGCTTTAACTTAACCTGACTCTCGCTAATTAATCGAGCTAATTCCAAAAGCCCACTCACCCCAGAAGCATTATCATCAGCTCCATCCTGTTCACCGGCCACATCATAATGAGCTCCCATCACAATGATTTTTGGACTTTCTCCCTTAAATTTACAGCGAATATTTTTAAATTTAGATCCATCTGCGATAAAGATTTGCTCCAATACTTCATCACAATAAGGTTTAAATTGTGATGCAATGTATGCTGCTGATTGATTTAAAATATGTAGGTTTTGAAAATTTCTCGGCTCGGGGAAGTCCACTAATGTTTCGACATGCTGTCTAAGCAAACCACTCGAGACAGCTAGCTTTTCGTCATTTTCAGAAAAAACCAAAACTGGATTTCTGGCAATTAAACCTATTAAACACAAAAATATACAAAGAAGTAATAGTATACGAAAAGCAAATGATTCTTTTAGATTTTTTTTCAAACTTTGTATCCTTGGGCTTTAACTTTAACCCAAGAATACCAAGCTTGAATAATGAATATCAATCTTTATTTTTCTTTCAAAGGCTTTGGAAATCCATTTTCCTTCAGGATTTTTGCACGAAATTTAGAGAAAATCTCTTCCCGGCCACTATACAAGCTTTCTTGATACTCTTTCTCAGCTTCTTCAGCATCAATTTCCTTTCCCCCAGCAATATTCCACATAGTAGCATGACCGCCAGTCATAGGGCTCGAGTAAGAAACACTATCAATTAATTGATCAGAGTTAGAGTTATCCCAATCAACAGAGATTATATCAACAACAAAGGCTTTCCCCTCATCTATAGACTGCTTAGTTTCATTATCATAACCGATATATGATCCTTCGCTGATATGATACGGTAACCACCTTTTATCAAACTTCTGAATGTAAAATTGTGTTTTTTCTTCTTTAGCGTTTGTGGTCAATTCAAAAGTAAATCGCTGACCTGACTTGGATCTTCTTCTATTTTTAATGAGTTTTAACTTAACAGGAGCTCGTGAATAATCACTTGCTTCAATTAACTCAACTAACTCATCAACCTGTATTTGAAACATAGGAGCTTGTTGTTTAAACATTTCACCAGTGGTTTGGGTCATCATCTCTGCACAATCTTCAGCAGTCATTCTATTTTGCCCCATGCTCTTTTGTAATTCGAGTAGGGTCTCACAAGTTTCCTCACGATCAAAAACTTCCGCTTCTGCAAGTTTACTGATCTTATCTGCTGTCACTTGAATATCTTCAATCACAGCGTGTGCTCTTTCAATAGACTCAGGACGAATATTTGCAAATGAGACACCATTTTTAAGTGCTTTAAGACTAAATGTTTTCTGCTCACCATTTTCTTGTTGCATGGTAACGCCCTTTAGTTTCCCACGCTTATTCGTATCAGCGTAAAAATGATAATTTTCAGTATCAATTATTGCCATATTTGACCAAACTTTAACCGTCATTAAGAATCGATCTTTATTTAATTCTTTTTGAGCAGGACTGCTGGAATAGAGTGCCCCACAAGCTAATAATATTAAGCTTAAGAGAATGTTCTTCTTCATAACGTACATAATACCCCCGATACGAAATGGTTAAAATAGTTTCTGTATTAACGTATGTTAGCTTCAATTGATTCTGACAACGTTGAAATCAACACGTTAAAATGTTTTCATTTTGCTTAAAGAAACTTGTATTTTTTACAGATTAAGACCTGTATTAACTCCAGAGCTAACAAGGGTTAACTTTGTGCTATCCATGTTTTTCCCGAGAAATAAAACATTATTGTTTTTTTCAGTTTGGTAATGTTCAAGCAAAGTTTTGAGAGAGGTTATCTATGAAAATTACATTTTTATTATTAATTGCGGTTATTTTAAATCAAGCCAACGCTTTTTCATCTGTGGAGAATCATAAATGGTTTTGTGCCTATAATTGGAATGCTAAGTTAGATGCCGGAATCTATTTTGACAAAAATTATGACAAGAAATCCGCCATGATTGATGTTCTGCAATCATGCCAGAGGTGGGAAGGATCAAAGTGTAAAAAACGCTTCGTACGCTGTGATCAACATACACAGCATGATGGAATGGAGTATTTATGCCAATCCACAAAAAACAATAGCTCATTTGAAGGACGAGGCGGTACAAATTTAGAAGCCCAGACCCGTGCTATGAAAGATTGCCGCTGGAGTGGTGCATCTAAGTGCCGAATACGACTTCTTAGATGCAAACGAGTAAAAGAGAAATCAATTTGGGATAGCCTCCGCGATATTTTTTAATTGGAATCGCTCAACACGATCAATTAGTGGAACACATAATAAAACGAGTACCAACAGCATAAGAGAGTTTTCATATTGATGAGACACTCTAGAGCCAAAACTCAAAAGTAAAAAATTAAGTTGTGAGTTGTACAATCCAACTTTGAGCATTTTTGTTGAATTCGTTATCACTCCAAATATGATAAAACCCGCTGCAGCTAATTCAATTATACCAATAGATAAAAATTGTATATGCAATGAGCCTTCAAAAACATTAAGGAAAGTGCTTTCAAATTGGGAAATAAACCAATCCGGTGCTTTCAATGAAAAAATTTTACTTATTCCTGCAAAAAAAAATGTCATTACTAATGATAGTCCACTCATGAGGACAAGTTTATCTTTCACTGTATTCTTCCTTTTGTTGGCGAACGAGTTCTACCACTGTATCCGCCCCTTTATTAAACTGACGGATAAAATTAAACTGATAAGCGTCACTTAAAAGTTTATTGAGATATATTCGGTTTTTTTTACCCCCAGTTATCATGGGAGCGATACTAATATGGGCCATATCGACTAAGTTTTTTTCTAAAAATAAAGCTATAGTTTTTGCCCCTCCTTCAATCATTAGTGCCCTTAACTGACGATGGAAAATGTTTTCAAAACATTGATGTAGTCGAACCATTCCTAAATCTTTTTCAAGGGATTCCTTGATGTTGAGAACAAATAATTGAGAAGATTTTGAATAAGAGCTACTCCGTGTTTGCATAATTATACTTGGCCGGACAGATTCATTGAGAACATTAGATAGCTTTTTGTCTTCATAATCAACTCTATTTCTTGGGTCAAAAATAACTCTAATAGGTTGAGTGAAATCATTCGCAATTGGAATATTTCTCACCGTCAATTTTGATAAATCTGCTAAAAAAGTACTGGCGCCAACGCAAACACCATCATATTGGGATCTAGTTTGATGAGTATAAATCAACTCTTCATTTCCCGAGATCCATTTAGAGCGATTTTGATCATCGGCCATTTGACCATCAATCGTTTGAGCCCACTTTAATCCAACCAAAGGACGATGCATTTTCGGTGAGCAATAGGAACTTAAAGGCAACATTTGAGCGCCTCTTGAGTTAAATCTAGCTTCAATCGATGAGAAGTTACATCAACTTTAGCCTTTAAGTAATTTACATTGCCTTCTTTTAGAAAGACACTCGTGCTTAATTGCTCCTCAATCGCGATACCAAGGTCTACCAATTGCTGAATTTTGTCCGGATTATTTGTTAACAACTTAACTCTATTCATTCCCATGGCCCTTAACATTTGTGCCGCAACGGTATAATCCCTCAAGTCGTTTTCTAAGCCTAACTTCTTATTAGCTGCATAGGTATCAAATCCCTCTAATTGATACTGGTAGGCGTCAATTTTATTGTATAATCCTATCCCACGCCCTTCTTGCCTTAAGTAAAGTAGAGTACCTCCATGATGGGCTATTAAATCAATGGCCTCATTTAGTTGCTCCCCGCAATCACAACGATGTGATTGAAAAACGTCTCCAGTTAAGCACTCTGAATGCATGCGAACTAAGGGTGTTTTACCTGGTTGAACTTTAAAATTAATGGCCAAATGCTCTTTCCTATCCACTAGACCATGAAAAGTGACAAATTCTCCCATGTGCTTACCAATTGGTATTTTTACTTCATTTCTAATTGTACATATTTGCATATCTCTCCCCCTGCATGAATTAGTTATGGCATATCAATACAAGCTTGACACTTCCCCAAATGGAATATTAGATATTCCCATAAGGAATACCTATGATTCTCAGACGTGAAATAGAAGACTTTATCATTACTTCAAAATTCTTAAACATCTCTAAAGCTGCGGACTATTTAGGGATTAAGCAAGCTGGATTATCTAAAAATATTCTTAAACTCGAGCAAGAACTTAATAAAAAACTTTTTATTCGCCACTCCCGAGGATTAAATTTAACCGAAGCAGGAAATCTCTACCTTGAGGAGTTAAAAAAGATCCAATACTCTTGTGCAAGTCTAAATAAAAGAATGGATTCTCTGTTTTCGGAACTATCTGGTCAATATAAAATCAGCTTTCATTCAATCATCGCTAAATTTTTCTTATCTAAATTGAGTACAGATCTTTTCAAATATCCCAGCATCAAACTTGATTTCGACTTTTGCACTTCTCGCCAAGCATTACAAAAGGTCTTATATTCCGAATCCGATTTAGCCGTAGTGGCAGGACCAACTTTATATCCTGAGCTAGTCATAAAAAAATTATGGACTGAATACATTGGGCTCTATTCAAAAGATGGTGAGAAGAAATCGATTCTTTGTTACAACGACGAAATGCTCAACGCTCACAAATATTTAAGATTCTATCCTCAATCTCAGCACCAAGTTATTAATGACTATAATATTTTATATTCTATGATTAAACGAACCAAAGGATTAATGGGACTACTTCCTAGCCCATTAGCTTTTAGTGAGAATAAATTAAAATTGATAAAAAGATTTTCTCCCACCATTGATATAGCTTTAGTCTATCGATCAGACCATCTTAAAACTAAGTCTTTTCAGTACCTCACAAAAACAATATCTTCCAAGAAATTTAAATAAAATTAATAAAAATAAATCGAGGTCAAGTCCCTGTAAAAAAAACCAATCATTTGATTGTGTTTCAAGCTGACCTCGATTTTTAAAGACTAAAATTAAACTCCTCACTCAGTATTAATTTTAACTTTGCCATCGCCTCCTCACTTGCGCTAACAATTAATGGTAAGAGATTTTAAAAATATCAGAATTATTGATGTAAGAAGTACATATATTAACATGGACATTTGACGGCCATTTTTGTCAACTGCCTAAATTTGGCATGAATTGCTTAATTGATAAATTTTGGAATAATCCTTTCGATATTTTGCAGCTCGGCCTACTTGACTTAAATCCATATCAAACATTCCTAAATCTTCTTGTAATACCTCTGTGGGTTCGCTAGCTAAAACTGATTCAATCTCTTCCTTTCGACCAGTCATTTCGAGACATTTTTTATAAATTTGTTCTCTTGAATAAGATGCACTCTTAAGCGAAATACATTCACTGGATTCATCAAAACAAAAATTATCCTTCTTTCCACTAAACAAGGAGTAAATAGTTTCATTTTTAATATTTTCAATATTTATTTCTGCATTATTATAATTGCAAAGAAACATACCTTCGCTAGTCTTTATATTTGAAAGCTCAAGAGGCTCCCAACCTTGATTTTCGATGATAATTAATTTTGCCTGAATGTCACTAATTCTTAGATTGCTTAAATGGCCTTTAAATTTAATATAAATAAAATCTGCTTTACTAATACTTTCGATGCTTACAGAACTCCAACCACTATTAATATTAATATAAACAGCTTTGGAATTTATGTCTCTGATGACTTTCGTATCGTGATCACTTTTCACTGAAATATATGTATAATCTGCCTTAGATCCTAAGGTTATTTCATCCCAATCACTCTTCTGGAATCCAAACAAATCGTTGTTAACAGTCTTATCTTGCTGATAGAGATTATAGAGGGCTAAACAAGGCGTAGCTTGATATTCTTGGGAAAATAGACTGGTCAAAATTCCTATGAATAGAATAAAGAATAATTTCATTATCTCTTCCTTTAAGTAGTTGAAAACTATGAGTGCTCATTTAAGTTATGGGCAAACCTTTTTTGACACTAGCAAAATACCTGTTTTGGAAAAAATTTCTCCCCATAATTCATATAAACTGGCCGACTATATTTCTGATAAAACTAAATTCAATTAATTACCACTTTTGAAAACTAAGTATTTCAGTAACTAAAAAGATATCAGAAATATAGTCGGCCAGTTTATAATTCAACTCATAGGTGCCTTGACCATCGCCTAACTCGCTGTAATCATATAATTATTTAAACTTTATTATTTTTACGACTAATAAAACTCCCACTCGTTCGTTATAGCAGTAAGGAGCTAAAATATGGCCAAACAAGAAAAACAAACTTGGTTTCACACCACTTTAAAAAATCTAGAGTCACCACTTTTAGGTTATGTGTATCAGATAATTTATCGACATGAGACCTCTGAGGAAATTGTGCAAGATGGTTTTTTAAAGCTTTGGAATCAAGAGTACCCAAAGTTTGAGGATCACTATCCAAAAGCTTGGTTATTTAAAGTTTGTCGAAATATGGCCATTGATTACCTTCGGCGAGAAAAGAGAATTTCCTTAGATTCGGATTTGGAAGAATTGCTCAGTACTCCCTGTTTGAATGAAACGCTTTTTGATGCCAGTGTAATCATGAATGAAATTAGTAAGCTCCCTAAACGAGACCAAGAAGTATTACTCCTAAAGTTTGGAAAAGAATTATCCTACAAGGATATTTCTCAGATCACTGGTATGTCAGTGAACCATGTGGGTAATAAACTTCACCACGCCATCAATAAAATTCGCCTGGTGGTAGAAAAAGAACTTGAGGAATCAAGTAAGTAGGAGCTTTTATGAATAATGACCCACGAATGACGGCCTATGCTCTTAATGAGTTAAGTGCAACGGAAAAAAAACAATTTAGAGATGAATTACTTAAGCAGGGTATGACTGAACAAGAAATTCAAACTGAAGTAAACTCAATCATACAAACTGCAGATGTAATTAAAGAAGAATACGCTAAAGATCAAGAAATCAGCTTACCCATCGAAAAGAAACAAGCGCTTAACCAATTAGAAGAAGAAAGCTTTTTTAGTAAATGGAAAAAAACCATTTATTGGGGATCAGGTATAACTGCTCCTATTATTTTAAGTATATTAATTTTTAAACCCTTCCAACCTAATCGTATTCAAGAATTAGTCTTTGAGCCAAGAATAGATACCCTTAGCCAAACGAGTAAACCAAAAGATAAAGAGCAGTCTCCTAGTACAAGTGTTGCTGACACGAGCCTTCAATCTAACTCTTATGATTTGGATGCAAAATCTGGAAAAGCTGTCGCAATATCGAAGACTAATCGACCGGCTAGACCTTCTAAGAAAAAAATTGTATCCCAGGGCGGTGGTGCTCACAGCAGTGGTGAACTTAGACGAAACAAAGGTTTTTCCACTGGAAAATTAAGTGGAGGCAAAAGAGGAAGAGTCTCGAGAGCAGAAGGGTTTGCTCTATCAGATGCGGTTTCATCAGAAGTTGTTGAGAGAAGATACCCTTCTCCTGGGATTATCGCTCCCCCGCAAGTGCCTGCAGAGAAATCGAATCGAGAGGCTTACGATAAGATAGATACAAATAAGTACACTCAAGTATCAAATCAACCTCTTTCGACATTATCCATCGATGTAGATACTGCCTCCTATACGAATATGAGAAGATTTTTGATGCAAGGACAACTCCCTCCTAAAGATAGTATTCGTGTAGAAGAATTAATAAATTATTTTCCTTATAACTACAATATGGACTTTAGCCAGCATCCAGTTGCAGTGAAGGCCGATGTTTCTAACTCTCCTTGGAATAAAGATCGAAAATTAGTTCGAGTTGCTTTAGAGTCAGCAAAACCAAAGAATTTGCTTGAAGCCTCTAAAAACCTAGTTTTTCTCATTGATGTATCTGGTTCCATGAACTCGCCAAAGAAGTTACCTCTGCTAAAAGAGTCCATGAAGTTATTAGCGCGAAAGTTAAAAAAGAAAGATAAAATCTCTATTGTTACTTATGCAGGAAGTGCCGGAATTATTCTAAATGCAACTCCTGTAAGTGAAAATCTTAAGGTCATACGTGCCATTGATCAATTAGGAGCTGGTGGTTCAACCAATGGTGCGGCCGGAATTAAAACAGCATATCAATTGGCCAAGCAAAATTTTATGAAAAATGGCGTTAACCGAATAATTTTGGCCACTGATGGTGATTTTAATGTGGGGACCACGTCGCAAAGCTCTTTAATTGATCTTGTAGAATCAAAAGCAAAAGAAGATATTTTCTTAACTGTTGTTGGTTTAGGAATGGGAAATTATCAAGATTCACTTTTAGAAAAACTATCTAACCGTGGAAATGGAAATTATTCTTATATTGATTCTATTGGTGAAGCTAATAAACTTTTTAATGTGGATTTAGAGAAAAATTTAACCACTGTGGCAAAAGATGTGAAGATCCAGGTAGAATTCAACCCGCACAAAGTCCAGGCATACCGTCTTATTGGATATGAGAATCGAAAGTTAGCGGCACAAGACTTTAACGATGATAAAAAAGATGCGGGCGAAATGGGTGCAGGCCATACAGTTACTGCTTTATATGAAATTGTCCCCGTAGGAGTGAAGATGGATAAGACTCCTAAGATAGATAAATTAAAATACTCAAAAACAACTGAGAAATTAAAGTCTGCTTCTGACTCCAATGAGCTTTTGACGGTGAAAGTTCGGTACAAGCAACCAACAGGAGCAAAAAGTACTAAGATCCAAACTGTCTTAAAAGAAAACAAGTCAGAGTTTAAACAAATGGACGATAATTTTAGATTTGCCACTGCCGTTGCTACTTTTGGTATGAAGTTACGTGGAGATAATATTGTGGATGGAATGACTTATCGAGATCTTGAGAAAATGGCTAAAGAGTCAAAAGGTCAAGATTCCTATAATTTTAGAGAAGAGCTGGTAGAGTTAATTAACTTGGCCAGACAAGTGGATAAGTAATAAAGAATAAATAGAGTATTCACTATATTGCTGCCTTTTAGAGTTAAAACCACTGAATTCTAAATAGGTATTTAAAATAAAGTCTTGAAGGAGTAAGTTATACTTAATTTACTCCTTCTTTAATAATGGTCCTTTCCAAGTCCCCATAACCCTATCCCAAAATTTTAAATAAAAACCATAGTTTCCATTTTGATACTTATGATGCCAAGAATGATGATGTGAATGAGTAAATTTGTTAATAACAGGAGCAGCATAGAACTTTTTTCCAAACATATCTAATCCCATATGCCCATAAACATTATAAATGAAGCTATAAAGATTAAACCCTATCAAAACACTGACATGAAAAGGAAATAGAGATAATGCCACCAAGAAAAAGATTCCTTGAATTGTTGCTTCTACCGGATGAAAAGAAAATGCCGCAAAAGGAGTGGGAGTAATCGTTTGATGATGAATTACATGGTACTTTCGAAGCCATTTTACTTTATGTAATGCATAATGAGTCCAGAAAAAGTAAGCATCATGCATGAGGAAAAGAAGGATCCAAGAAAACACATACCAAGTAATACTAAATTCAGAAAACTCAAAATAGAGTTTTAATACATTTAGGTCAATTAAATAGACACCTATTATTGTTGTAAGTGAAAAAATCATCATGGAGTAAATTGAATAAGTAATTTCTCTTTTTAAATCTTTCCTTTTAACTTGAAAGTAGTTGTGAAACCGGTTTATATACTTTTTTTTGAAGACTTTCCAAAAGAGAAGATAACTTCCGCCTGCAATCGTAAGATATTTTGCAATATTCATCCCTAAATTAATTAAGACTTGCTGTTGATTAGATAGCTCGCTTAGTTGCACACAGTACCTCCTATTTTCTACATTAATTATCGTATTGACTTGAACTTTTCTCAACTTACATTAAAATGAAGAAGGTAAAAGTAAATGAGAAGGGAATATAAATGCTTGATAAACCTCTGAAATTAAAAAAGAAAGAGCCGAAGCAAGACCGTGCAAAATTTTTAATTGATACCATCGTTGAAGCCGCGACTCGCATAATCAAAGGTGATGTTAATAAAGATTTCAACACAAATACCATCGCTGAGGTTGCCGGTGTGAGTGTTGGATCAATTTACCAATACTATAAAAACAAAGAAGGCATCGTTGAAGATGTTTTTCATTATCATCTTGAAAATCACTTTGAAACTTTAATGAAAGAAAAAATGTATGGTGATGGGATTACTTCTGAGCAATTAATTGAAAAAGTGATTAGAGGACAATTTGAACTATGGAATAAAAACCCAGCACTTGCCAAAGCTCTGTTAAGCAGTGTTCCTTATTTTTTTAATGTCAAAAAAATAACTAAAAATGTTGATAAAACCATATTCTTTTTTATGGAAATAATTAAAAAAAATAACCTCGATATACCACGTGAAAATCTAGAACTTAAGATTGATCTAGTTATTGGAATGGTTCGAAATAATATTTTCTTATTTTTCACAAACCCAGATAAGTATCAATATGAACTTATGGTGAATGAAACAATTAATATGGCACAAGTTTATATTATCAATAAAAACCTAGATACATCTTCTCTGTGAACTATTATGAAGTTCATTCAGCACACATCAAAATAAAATAACAATAAGAGTGCAAATATAACAATCAAACAGAAGAAGTGTCGACGGATTTCACATACGCTGCTCCGGCGATCAAAATAAAAGAAGTTCACTAAAAACATCTTAATCAAAATAAAATTCATCAAGAACATTCACCTATTTTAAGAGAATTCATTAACCAATGATTGGTTAAATTAATTACTGTAAAAAGTTTAAGCTAGCTTGAACTATCCTTAAGCCATACTATTTATTAAGTTTACAAAACCAAGGTAAACTAAATGAAACTCACAATTCTATCATTAATTATGCTTTCCACTTTTTCCTTACTCTCTCAGAAAGAAGAGAGCACTCCTCGAACAAATGAAACAGATTACCTAAGGCAAAGAGTTCAGTTCGCTATCGATAATAATGATTCTCTAAGAAATGCTTTCAATAAAGCAAAAAATGAGAGCAAGTATTTAATAATTAATATCGGTGCATTTTGGTGCGGTCCATGTCATCGATTACAAAAGAATCTTAAAGCAGATGACCTTAAAGATATTCTTTCTAAAAACTTTATAACCACTAAAATTGATATGTATTTGATTGAAGATATCTATAATACAAAATACAGTGTCTCTTATCGAGATAGTAATGATGGCGAATCAAAAATTTCTGTATTCACGATAGAAGGAGAAAATTGCAATACCGAATATGATCTAAATGCTATTGTTGATGAGCAAGAGAGAAATGGTCAATTAGAGGAAGGTATAGACCTCACCCCAATTTCAAATGAAATTAACCAACAACTATTCGAAGACCTCTCTGCAATTTGGGGGATCGATGATGCAGTGACTGCCTTTCCAACTCTAATAATTATCAATCCTAAAAACATAAACTCATTGGCAGAATCCAAGCGTGAAAATGTATATATCCAAAGAATTGATGGTGATTTTTCTGTAAACAATTTAACTTCCACTTATTGCAATTACTTTTCATCATCAATTGAGTGCTTTTTAGAAAATGCGATAAAGAAGTTTACAGCAAAATAATAAGTGCAATCTTAAATATGGATATTTTATTTCGTTAAAATAAAATTAAACTTTTTAAACTGTTTACCATTTATTTGCATCTGAATTTGATGATCCCCTGGGTGGTATACTCTAGTTGTAATAATTTTAAAAGAATGATCTTTCTTTAATGATTTGTTCTCATTTGCTTTTAGTTTTAACTTTTTCCATTTGAAAACCTTTGGGGTTAGACTTCCATTCGCTTTCTGATGGTGAATAATGTAATCAATCATCAAATCTTGATCATAGTTCACCAATGAATGAATATTCACCTCAAAGTTTAACTTGCTTCCGATTTTAACTCTAGCTTTTGGCATTTCAACATTCGAAATTTTCACTTTAAAATTTGAGGAATACCCTATCAAGTTAAGAGCTTCACTATTTCCTTGCTTTAATAATGTACGTAAAGCGTGATTTGTTAACCACTTCATCTCTAATGTTTTTGTTTTCTTCATCCATTTTTTTAGAGTATTAATAACCAATTCTGGATTGTCCTTCGAAATATCATTTAAATTATTGGCCACTGATCTACGCACATAGATTTCATCATCCTGATACAATTGATCCAAAATCTTGAAGATCGGTTTAGGATTCTTTATGAAAGGTTTTAATTGAATGGCCCAAGGTAAGCGTGGACGAGTTGTCTCACTACATAATCTCCTCACATGCATATTTTTATCATCTGTCCATTGAAGAAGAAGCCTCATTGTCTTTTTTTGATCTTGCAGAATAAAGTATCTCATAGCACCCTCTGAAGAAAATCGCTTCGTCATTTCATATAAAGCGTGGGTACTTTGCTCAAAGTGCTCCAAACCATAACGACTAATAAAGCTCGTTAAGGAAAGCATAATCATTCCATTTAAGGTAGAGATGGTTTTTGCTCCACTTCCTTCAGTCTGTTCTGATGAATTAGGTAATTCAGGAGGAAGAGATTTTAAAAGGATTGATACTGATTGCTCATACTTTTTTGGTAGAAAATCATAAAGGAAATCAGTAACCTTATCCAGTCTTTCAGTTAGACTAAGGGGAGTAATATCTTTAAGAATAGATTTTTCAAATCTATTAGAATCAAAATACTTATAATTTGATTTTATATTTAGAGACAACTCTTTAATGACCTTACGATTTATACAGTCTTTAAATAGAAATGAATCCTCGCTCATATTAAAACTCCCTAAATGATTGAAGTAACATATATTAAATAAGCTAATCAAAAGAAATCAATTCATTATTAAAAAAATAGGAAATTTCTCGAATAAAACTTACCTAATAAAAATTGAAACTAGCAATATCGCTGATGGAGTTTATGTACAATTTTTCGTCGATATGGAAAAAGAGGACAACCGAGTGCTCGTTCAATCAATGGCCATAGGTTTTTTCTCTAAATATCAATCCACTTTCAAACTTCTTGCATTCTCTCCTCCATCTGGATTAATCGAATTAAATTGCAAGAAATTAAATTTACCAATTTTAGAAAACTGATTACATTACTAACGATGCCAATGAATAAATTTCTTAGTCAGGTATCTCATAAATAAATCAGTGAGTATCGCTATGATTCCAATGATAAATATTCCAATGAGAACCACTTCTGTGACGAGAAACTCACTGGCCGTTAAAACCATGTGACCTAATCCAGAATTAGCCGCAACCATTTCAGCGGCTACTAGTGTGGTCCAACCAAAACCGATTCCAATCCTAATACCTGTAAAAATATGATAAAGAGAACTGGGAAATATCACAGAGGTAATTAATTGCCATTTGCTGGCCCCTAAACATAAGGCTGCTCTTATTCTTTCTTGAGGTATGGATAAAACCCCTGCCCGTGTGTTGAGAAATATTGGAGCGAAGATAGCAAGAGTAATTAAAATAATTTTCGACATCTCCCCAATACCAAACCAAATAATAATTAATGGTAAATAAGCAAGTGGAGGTAATGGTCGATAGAATTCGATAAAAGGATCCAAAATCCCTCGAACATAATCGTTCACGGCCACAAATATCCCAAGGGGAATAGCAAAAATTATTGCAATAAATAAAGAGGCAAAAACTCTGAATAGACTAATCCCCAAATGCTCGTATAAGGATTTGTCGGCATAGCCAGATTTAATAACGCCAATAAATTTATTTAATACTATAATAGGTGATGGAAGAATAATTTTTGGAACTATTTTTAATTCAGATAAAATGAGCCAAGTTAATATAAAAAGTGCCAGACTAACCACTGACAAAATCACTATTTTTTTAGAACTTAATTTTGGAAAGACTTGATAATTTCTGGCGTAACTCATGAAGTGGCCTCAATAATTTCTAAGATTTCATTCTTCAAATTGACGAATTTTTGAGATCGTTTAATCTCTCCCGCATCCACTCCTTCCAAGTACTGCTTAGAGAAATCAACATCATAAGTTTTATGAATTTTTCCCGGACGAGGAGTCATGATTATTAGTTTGTTGGCCATAAACAAGGCTTCTTCAATACTATGAGTAATCATGAGAATAGTTTTTTGTGTTTTTTGCCATAAAGATAAAACAACTTTTTGGATATCCTGCCGAGTAATAGCATCTAAGGCCCCTAAGGGTTCATCCATTAAGAGGATTTCAGGATTGGCCACAAGAGCACGGGCAATCCCTACTCTTTGCTGCATTCCACCTGATAATTCATAAACATAGTTGTTTCTAAACTCGGTAAGATCCACCCATTCTAAAACTTTGGTGATCTCTTTAGTTCTTTCTTCTTTTGAAACACCTCTCAGCTTTAACCCAAAACCGATATTTTCTTCCACATTAAGCCAAGGCATGAGTGCATTTTTTTGAAAAACCACACCTCGGTCAAGTCCTGGACCTTTCACTTGATGATCATTGATCGTGATATCTCCGTTATCCGTGAAGAGAAAACCTGCAATTAAATTTAGAAGTGATGTTTTACCACATCCTGAAGCGCCTAAGATAACAACGAATTCTTTTGGTTGAATTTTTAAATTAACATTTTCCAGTGCTAATGTAGCAGTATTTTCATATTGAAGATTAACGTTGTTTAAATTGATCACAAGTTACAGTCCACCAATCACTTTTGTGGCTATTTTATCTTCATAGCTATCAAGGACTGATTCGATTTTTCCTTGCGACTTTAAAAAAGTTGCTGTGCTTTTTAAAATTTCATTCAATTTTTGTGTTGGATGATTTGTTTTGTTTGGAAAGATATAGCCTTTTAAAGCATTTGCCACATCGATTTTTGTAGCACCAACAAAACTGGCCACAGTTTCAACTTCCTTGCTCTCTTCTTTCCAAGGAGTTTGGTTATACAGATCATGCTGGTCAATAATTTTATTTAAAAAAGATTTAATGAAGTTACCATTTGCTGAAATAAAAGATGTATTTCCGATTATTCCATCAAAGGTTGGGTTTCCTTTGTCGGACATATCCTTAGAAGAAAGAAGTACTTTTCCTTCTTTCTTAATATCTTCTAAAGCAGGGGCCCAAACAAATGCCGCATCAATCTCGCCTTTTCTCCATGATGCAACAATCGCTGGGGGACTTAGGTTAAGCACTTCCACATCCGCTGAAGACAGCCCAGCCTCTTCAAGGGCTAACATTAAATGATAATGTGTGGTTGAACCGTAAGGAACTCCAACTTTTTTTCCATTAAGATCTGAAATTGAATTGATTGAGTCTTTAACAACTAATGCTTCTGCTTCTCCGATGATTTCCAAGATCCAAAGAAGTTTTATATCTAAGCCTTGGCTCATCCCTGCCGCAATCGGAGTAGATCCAGCAATGGCAATATCAACATCGCCACTTGCCATGGCATTAATTACTTTTGCACCAGAGGTGAATTTTTTAAATTCAACTTTTTTTCCATCAATTGTATCCAGCTGACCAGTTGAAATAAGATACTTCCAGGGATTTGCCATGAGCTGATAGCCTATGGTTACTTTTTCTTCCTGCTGACATGAACTTAAAAGAGCTAAGAGTAAGAATAATATAAGATTTTTCACTGAATCCCCTTCTGTGATCTAAAAATTAGATACTATTAATTATTGATAACAGAGTAACATATTCAACTGAATTAACAAATTCACCTTTTGAAATTATTAAAGAGCTGATAGTTTAGTATTGTAATTAAAACAAACCAAAAATTACTAGAGGCAATCCCATGCAACAAAATATTATTTTTATTCAACCAAAATCAAAAGACTTAGGCGACAACTTTATTGTAAGACGAGCACTACCAGCGCCAGAAAAAAGAAGTGTTGGACCATTTATATTCTGGGATCATATGGGGCCAGCAGAAATCGCTCCCGAAGAAGGTATGGTAGTACGTGCGCACCCTCATATAGGATTGGCGACTATTACTTGGCTGTTCTCAGGAGAAATCATGCACCGAGATAGTTTAGGAAATGAACAGATGATTCGCCCCGGAGAAGTTAACTGGATGACAGCTGGTATTGGGATTGTTCATTCAGAACGATCCGAACCTAAGAAAAGTATTACCTTAGAAGGAATTCAGTTGTGGCTTGCCTTACCGAAGGAACATGAAGATGTGGACCCAAGTTTTTTTCATTGCAAAATTGAAGATGTTCCCGTTGTCGAAAAAGATCAAGTGGAAATGAAACTAATTGCTGGGCAGGTTATGGATATGAGATCTCCCGTTCCAGTGTATTCAGACCTCTTTTATTTTAATTGTGTTGCTAAAGAAAAAACTGATTGGTCAATCGAGTTAAGAGATGATGAGGAAGGTGCCCTTTATATCATTGATGGAACGGTGACAATCGACGGAAAGGACCATTTAAAATTCGATATGATTATTTACCCTAAAGGATCTGAAATAAAAACTTCATTAAGTCATGATGCAAAGTTTATGTTTTTTGGCGGAGTTCCTTTTCCTGAAAAAAGGCATTTGTGGTGGAATTTCGTCTCAACTTCTGAAGAGAAAATAGAAGAAGCAAAGAAAAAATGGCAAGAGCAAAAGTTTCCTTCTGTGATTAACGAAGAAGAGCTAATACCATTACCAAATAATTAAAACTAATATTATAAACTCACAACTGCTTCATCTATCCCACCATCTGGCAAAGTAACTTGCACAGTTAACCACCACTTCTCAAATCGATAACTTTGATTAGGTTCAACAATTTGACCAATTTTTGGAGCAATCAAATCCACATTATTTTTTTGTGCCAAATTATAGACCCGTTCGATTGGTTCATACCAAGAATGCATGGCCAGCTCAAACATTCCCCAATGAACCGGAAAATATTTTTTCGCCTTTAATTCTTTAAAAGCAATGATGGCTTCCTCTGGCATCATATGCACTTCTTTCCACTTTTCATTGTATTGTCCAGACTCGATAAAGGCGATGTCGAATGGCCCAAACTTCTCACCAATTTCTTTGAAATGAGTGTCGTAACCAGAGTCACCGCTAAAATAAATATTATGTTTTTCCGATTGAATAACCCACGATGCCCATAATGTATCATTTTGATGAATACCATCCCGTCCAGAGAAATGTTGTGCCGGTGTTGCGATAAATTTAATCCCATCAAATTGAGCTGATTGCCACCAGTCTTTTTCTGTAATTCGATTTTTCTCAATCCCCCAACTTTGTAAATGGGAGCCAACCCCCAAAGGAGTTACAAACTTTACATTTTTACTCACAAAAAACTTAATCGATTCCATATCCAAATGATCATAATGATCATGAGAAATTAAAATATAATCTATCTCAGGTAGCTCTTCTAATTTGAGAACAGGTGCTTGAAATCTTTTAACCATAAATGAAACCGGTGAAGCTGCTCCAGAAAAAACAGGGTCAACTAAAACAATTTTACCATCAAGATTTAATAAAAATGAAGAGTGTCCAAACCAAACAATTTTTATCTCATTAGAAGCTTTTAAAAACTCTTTCATGTCTGGTTTTATTTCAGGTAAGAGATCTTTTGGCACCCGGTCCTTGCCTGCTCCAAACCATTCCTTAATGGTTTTCCAACTCATGCTATTTTTTCTCATTTCATCGATCACATTTTGTTGTCGATTTTGGAATGTCATCTTTTTTTGATTGAACTGACTTGAATTAAAGTACTCTTCTTTCTCTGTATCGCTTGGCCTTGAGCCAAATTGTGAACAACTCATCATAACTGCTCCTAAAAGTATTATCAAAATTAGTTTCATTACTTTTGCCTTGATATAATTTTTATTTTGCCTTAAAGTATACGCATGTGTTTACTTTACGGTATACGGATAAAGATCTCAAGCCCAAAGTAAACGCAAGTGTATACTTTCCAATAAGAATACTGTATTTTCAAGGATTTAAATGGGACAGAGGCAAGCAAAAATTTCACAAATTCTGCAAGCAGCAACAGCTGAGTTTCTCACTAGAGGGTTAGATGCCGCCTCAATGCAAAATATCGCTGACCAAGCTGAGGTCTCTAAAAGAACACTTTATAAATATTATTCAAATAAACAAGAACTCTATATCGCATTAACTGAAATGATTTTAATTCAGATTGAAGATATGTATCATTTTAAAAATGATTCTCATCTTTCTCTAATGGAACAGATCGACAAAATTATAAAAAATAAAATTGAACTAACCCTCACCGACTCTTTTCTTCAAATCTCAAAAATTATTATTGGTGAAATGTTTAAAGGGAAAATGCCCATTGATGAGCAGATGAGTCGACTCAATCAATCTGAGGTCAGTTTTGTTACTTGGATAAAAGAGCAACAGGAAAAAAACCTTATTATTAATACTATTGGCGCAGATATTATAGCAAATCAATTTCACTCAATTCTAAAAGGACAAATCTACTGGCCGGTTATGATGGGATTGATATCAAAAAATGAAATAGACAGAGAGCAAGTCAAAATTACCGTGAAGGATTTTTTTCTAAAAAATTTTTGCATCTTAGAGAAGTTATAAACCACCAACTCGGCTTATAGCTAATTCTATTTTATCTAAATCATCAAGCAAAAGCTCATGCTCTCGTCCTCTCTCCAGGGACAATTGATAAAAACGCAAAGCTTGATTCTTCTCAGGCATAAACTGTTTCTTTTCTCTTCTTAAACTATTCGCCCATTTTTCATAAATATTTCCCAAATTATAAAATGCCCATACCACTCGATGCTCTTTCAGGTTTGATGATACTTCTTCATATTCCAACCAGTGATCAAGGGCTTCATGAGAAGCACCAACGGCATTGGGAAAATCTTTTAAATCACTTAAAGTTCCGGCTAAGTTATTCTCACTCATGGCCAACGAGCGACTACGAATCGTATTATCTTTGATGCTTTTTGCCACCTCGATACTTTGCTCTAAGTATGACTGAGAGAGTTTTAAATCTTTAAGATAATAAGCATCAATATCAAGACTAAGAAATGAATCATGAACTTCTACCGGGGTACCATGTTTTTGCATTAGGTTTAATCGCTTTATGTGAAATGCATGAGCTCTATCGTGAGCTTTTTGCTTGCGCCAATACCAACCTAATTTCTTAAGGCAGTCCCCTACTGTTATATATTCTGAATTGGTTGGCTCACTTAATTCGTTATAGTGGTTTAAACAAGAATCAAATTGAATTTTTCCTTCTTTATAGTTCTTTAACTCGAAAGACTCTTTACCGGCCTTAAAATTAACCATGAGTCGATTAACTACATTCTTTTTATCTGTTGATGATGTTTTCAAGCTTGAACATCCTATTATTATCATAAGTAGTATTATTACTTTCATGCATGAACCTTTATTTAGTTATAATTATTTTCATACAACCAATATAATATTGATAGCAACATCTCAAATGGACCGATTAATTTTTATCTAGTTGATCTCAAATGAAACAGATACAACACTCTGAGCATCCATCAGAATTGATATATGAAAAGAAAAGCTGGTGATTTAATAAAGATCAATGAGCTAAGGATTCATTAATATAAGTGAACGCATTTCATTGAATAAAATTATAAACTCTTCCAAAACGGGAGCTTTTAATCCAACTAAGTCAACTTTTAAGTCTTCTTGAGAAGTTGAGTCTTTTTGGTTGTCCTTATAATTCCAAACTCTAACTCTCAAGCTATGATTAGGCATGAATTCAAGTAGGAAATCTAAACTTAAACATTGAATTCTCAAAATTGGATGATCTAAGTTATTTGGCACTCCAAAAAATATTCGAGATTCAAAGATTAAGTTATCATCAGATTTTATCTTAGAGAAAGATTTTTTTAGAACCAAAAGAGAAACCTTAAGCCACTCCATCGCTTCATTTTCCATCTGCACATTCAATGGGGTTAACGCCTCTCCTTGCTTAACATAATCGATACTTTTTTCACGAATCCACAAAATAATTTTATCTAAGATATTATTCACTTGAACAATATCTTGATTATCACAAGACCCTACATTAACCCCATTTATTTCCGCATGAATAATTTCTTGCACCTTTCCAATACATAGAGAAGACTGACTTTTTCCATTTATCGTAATCAAGCGGTTGTGCAAAGTACCTTTAAACTCATCCTTATTAATAGAAAGGGAAATAAAACTATCTTCCAGGGAAAGACTAGCAAATTCCTCTAAACTAAAAGTATTCCCTGCAAAAATTTTCTTCATTTGGCTAAACAGAGTCATGAGTATACCGTTTGATAATATCTTCATGCTGAGGAAATCTCTCAATTAAATCCCCATAGGTTCCGTTAAAGAAATCTTCGAATTCAAACCCTGGAGAAACTGTGCAGCCTAATAAAGCCCATTTCCCGCCATCTAAAAGTTTTGTCCCTTGCCAAATCATAGGCTCGACTACAATTTGAGGGATTTGATTTTTGGATAAGTCATTTCCTATAACAAATTTTTGTAATTCACCATTACTTGAGATTTGCACCATCTCAACAGGATCGCCTGCATAGAAATGAAATATTTCAGTGGATTTAACTGCATGTAATCCAGAAAATTCATCAGGGGTCACGAGATAGTAGATACAGGTTGATGCCGATCTTTTTTTTCCCTTAAAATCCCCAGCTAACTCATCTTTATAAGTTAACTTATAGTATCCTCCCTCTTCTGGTAGAGGGACAAGCTTAAATTTTTTGATAACATCTTGTTCTGTCATATATCCATCCTGTATTATTTTAGATTAAAAATCAAAATTGAAACGTAAAATATTTATTAAAATTAAATAAGTTAGCTCCCTTTACTTTCAAATAAATGGGGATATTCCCAAAGTTCTCTCAAACCGTGAATTTTTTCTATAAAAATATTACCTCTTAATCAGCCTTTATTTTATTCTGTCTCCATCTATGATACCTAGCATCCAAATTCATTTTATAGAACGGGGGTTCCACAATGAAATTAAATTTAATTCTTACATTATCTCTTTCCCTGGCCGCTAGTTATACCACTTTCGCTCAAGAAAAATATGGTAATTTAATTGGCTGTGAAAACATTGATTTATCTAAGAAATCAAAGCATCACGGAAAAACATTTCTCCATCTTATAAGAGAAACGGTAAAGCCAGAGTTGGATATCTACGCCACTCAAGGTTATAAAGTCACCAGCGGACAAAACTTGGTAGATGGCTTAGATAAAGTCGAATCTAAAGTTAAGCGGCAAGCACTAAAAAGTGTTCGTGGATCAAGTAAAGCTCAAAAAATTAAAAACTTAAAAGCTATTGGTGACAAACTTGAAGGTGAAACTGTTAACCTCTATAACCTTCCTGGAAAGTTAGCTGCTACTAAATTAGTTGGAGATCGTTACACTCTTTCAACTTATATTGGATTGATTAGCTGTGGTGGTTCGACGATGAAGCTTGCTCCAGATAATTATGCTTATAACATCCATTATGGAACTGGTGATGTGGATAAGGATGACAGAACAGGAAGAAGTTTTGGTGCTAGCCGAATTTATCATGCAACTGATTCATCATACTCACACTACTTAAAAACATTAAAAAATTATGTTACGAAAACTCCTGACAATGTTCAGTATTTCACTAAAACTATTATGGAGACTTTAACTTCAAGTAACCCAAGAGGATACAAAAAGGTAAATGACCACGGGGATGCTGTTTTAACAGATTTCTTCGCTATTTGGACTGCAGAGCAAACAAGAAATATTATGGATGGTTATGTTAAGTTGCACTGGGATGCAGCTCTTTTCCAAACCACTCTTCTTTCTGCCTTCCATGCAGGTCAAGATAAAATTAAAATGTTTTACAAAGACCCTCTTTCAGGAAAAGTTTATTTCACTGACAAAACTTATAAATTAAAATGGCCACGCAAAAATCATGAAGAAGAAACTTGTGAAGTTGATCTTGAGTCTCGAAAAGTAAAAAGCGCGGACTTAACAGATTACATTGGTGTTCATTACCGCACTTATAAGCATTGTGGTCGAAGTGGTGTTAATATGTCACGAAACGAATGGAAGAAACTTGGGCGAGAGATCACTAAGTATTTATATTCTTCAGAAGAAGGAAGTAAGCTTCTTGCAGACGTTCGCGAAATTTTAGGTGAAGAAATTGATCTTTCTAAAAATGAGCGAGGGAAGAAATATCGTAAATCATCTCATGATATTTATCGCGAGTTAGCAAGATACCTTATTAAAAACGATGCTCCTGCTAGTTTCAAAAAATGGGAAGAGCTTTCTAAAAAAACAAATGACTTATTAGAGTATGTTCGGGCAAATGCAAATACCATTACTGAAATCATCTCAGCTAAGTTTCCTAAACAAATCGAAGAGTAAGCTTAATACTCAAGTATATATTCAAGGCCAGGGTTTATCCTTGGCCTTTTTTTATTATCTCTTCAAATGAAAAAAAATTTTCTTCTCAATTTTATCTATTTAAGTCATGATTAAAATTATTCAATTTTAAATATTATCAAGCATCAAGGACGGTGAATCATGAAACATTTATTATATCTAATCCTAATTTTTAACTTCAATTTACAGGCCGATCAAAATGAGGAAGAGATCATTTCCGAAAGTGCAGGTGCAACTCAATCCAATAGAGTTTTCAAATGTGTGATTGGATATAAAGATGCCATCAAGAAACATGAAATCAGTCTTGTTCAAGATCAATCAGAGGAAATATGCCGAAAGATTCATGAGAGTGGTGATAATTATAAAACCAAAGAATTCTTGCAAAAGACTTGGAGCGGGGCAAACTTTTTTACCATGTATCGAAGAGCTCAAAATAAAACTGATAACGACATACTTGAAGCGAGCTGTAAGGCAGGTGCATTCATGGCCTTAGGACCAATAGAAGATTCTTTAAAAATGAAAAAGCTGACTCTATCAGTTGCCGTCCATGAGATTTGTGTCGGACCAATCAAAGAAGGTGAAAGTATCCGTCGTTTTGTTAATCGAGATGATAAATCATTAAGTGAAGAGTATTTTTTGATTCGAAAAGATGGAAAATTCATAAAGCACGGGGCTTTAAAACAATATTACAAAAATATGAAATTATCTCTCTCCAGCAATTACAAAAATGGAGAACTCGATGGAACCAGAACTTACTTTGAAGAAGATGGTAAGAAACGAGAAGTTACTAATTATAAAATGGGAAAAAAATCTGGACCATATAAAAGGTTTTTAAAAGGTGAGAAACTTATAGAAGAAGGATCGCATAAAGAAGGTAAGCAAAATGGTCTTTGGAAGTATTATAAAAAAGGTAAGCTTACCATGGAAAGAGATTATAAAATGGGTAAAGTGAGTAAAACGACAGAGTATAATAACGACTAATTTTGATAACTTTGAAACAACGACTTATTATTATTTTACTTTTATTTAGTTCATGCAGTTCCCGCACATGGCGAGAAGCCTCTCGTGAGAGTGTGGGAATTGCCCCAAAAGCTAAAGATCTTACTGAGGATATTGTCCAAATTTATTATGCTAGGGCCTTTTCCTGGAGAGGCTATTTTGGTATCCACCCTTGGATAGCCTGGAAAAAGAAAAGTGAATCATCTTATACCGTGGCACAAGTCACTGCTTGGAATATTCGACGAGAAGGCACGGCCATACGGGTTGAGCAGGATCTACCAGACAGAAAATGGTTTGATAGTGATCCGACTATTCTCTATGAAGCACGAGGTAAAAAAGCCGGTGTCATCATCAAAAAATTAAAAAAGTTAATAAAGGATTATCCATTTAAAGATCATTATAGAGTATGGCCAGGTCCAAACTCCAACACTTTTGTTGCCACAATGATAAGAGAAATAAATGAATTTAATATTGAGCTTCCGCCCACTGCAATAGGAAAAGACTATCTAGGATCAACGACTCTCTTGGCAAATAGCGCTTCGAACACAGGATTCACCTTTTCTGCTTTTGGAGTCTTGGGCTTTACTCTAGGACTAGCAGAAGGTATAGAGTTCAACTTATTCGGAATCCACTTCGGGCTAGACTTATACTCGCCTGCACTTAAACTACCAGTTATAGGAAGGCTGGGTTTTAAGGATTTATAAATTCAATGAACCCATAAAGTGAAGTTTGAATTTCACGAGCATTTAAAAAATAATTTCCATCCATTAAACCGCATTTTAGGTGCATGAACTGAACTGAGCCTCTTTCCATATATGTATTTTGAAAGGTTAAGGTTATTGTTTGCTTACAATCATCTACTTTACATATTTTTAAGCTGTCTCCTACTAGAATGAAATTATCGTCTTTTTTATAAGACTGCCCAGACTTTGAAGATTTACTAGTTAAGATATTACAACTAACCTTAGCATCTGGCTTACTATAAGTTCTAGTTAGGTTGTAGAGATCTTTATCAACATTGCTTGGATTCATTTGTGGAACGTACAACTCTCGAGTAAACTTAAATTTTAACTTTTTTAAATCTAATAAGTTAGTATCATCAGTGAAATTCACCTTCATATTTTTAACATAATCATTTAAGGTTTTTCTCTGCTGAGCTTGTTGTTGTTGCTGCTGCTGCTGTTGTTGCTGTTGTTGTAATTGTTGCTGCCGTTGTTGTTGTTGTTGCTGTAGTTGTTGTTGTTGTTGCTGTTGCTGCTGTAGTCTTTGTTGCTCTTCTCTTTTCTGATCTATCTCTTTTTTATAAGCATTAAAATTTAACTCTTCTTTATCTATAATATTAATTTTGTTGGTGATGTTGTGGAAAACACTTGCAAATTTCTTATCATCGCATTTTATTGATAATAAATACTCTCCCTTATAGATATGGTAACCTTTTAAGATTATTTGTTTTTTAAATGTGCTTTGAACCTGCAAAAACTCTTTTTCGATACTAGTAAATTTTTTCTTAGAAATTATATTCGTACGACATACTTTCATTCCAGGAATGACAATTGAATCATCCTTACTTAATAAATTTTTATTATTATAAGTTCTATTGTGAACATACACTTCTTCCTCAAACTCTAGAATAGTACCCACGGGAATATCTGTGAAATAGGTAAAATGATTGGCGAATAAAGGCATAGAAAAAACAAATATGACAAATATATTTAAAAGCTTCATTAAAACCCCTTAAGTGGTTTGATCAAATAGTGCTTTTTGCTATCAAGGTGAAATTAGTTTGAATAGAAAAAGAATGTCACATTGGAATCTTTACTTTGACACTTAGTCGACTAAGAATTTTTTTTACGCTTTTTTCTATCTATCTGAATTATTTAGAGAAAATATTAAGTTCCATCTTGAGTTATATTTCTATAAAATGAGGTTATTGCCTCTTCACTACCTAGCTTTCCCGCTTGATAAAATTTCATCTTTTCGAAGTTTGTGGCAAAATAGTCTTGTTTTACATAATGATTATTATAACCATGAGGATACTTATACTGCTTTTTCTCCAGTCCATTATTTTTTAAATAACCAGGAACCTCGGCAGTAGGGTTGTCTCGAACAAACTCTAAGGATTTATTGATGCCCATATAGGTTGAGTTTGATTTTGGCGAAAGGGCCATAAAAGTAGTTGCATGGGCTAAAGTTATTCTCGCCTCTGGCATACCTATCTGCTGACACACATAATGTGCATTCACGGCTAATTGTAATGCTTGAGAATTGGCCAAGCCAATATCCTCGCTGGCAAATATCATTAACCGCCGAGCAATAAAGATGGGGTCTTCTCCTCCATCTAACATGACGGCCAACCATAAAAGAGCCGCATCTGGATCACTTCCTCGCATACTTTTAATAAAAGCACTAATAACGTCATAATGACGGTCTTGATTCTTATCAAAAGCTCTTTGCTTTTGAATAATACTTTTTAATTTCACTGGATCATTAAGATCATTTTCATCTAAGTTTGTTAATAAAGAAAATGTGTTTAATGCATAACGAGCATCCCCCTCACTCCATTTGGCAATTTCTTTACAAAATCTTCCCAGATCCTCTCGCTTAATTTCTTGAATGGCTTTAGTTAAAATGTTCTCAATATGATTTTCTGATAATTGCTGAAAAGAAAGAATTCGAACGCGTGAAATCAAAGCGCGGTTTAATGAGCTTTGTGGATACTCGGTTGTGGCACCTACAAATAAAAACTCTTTTCCCTCTAAAAAGGGTAGCAATGCATCCTGCTGAGCCTTATTAAACCGATGAATTTCATCAATAAAAAGTAGCGGAGAAACACCTTCATCCTTCTTTTCTCTTTTTATCTGTTCTATTAATTTTCTTAGCTGTGGAACACCTTCCATAACAGCATTAAATTGATAGATTCTCATCTTCATTTCTTGGGCAATCAAATTTGCAAGTGTTGTTTTTCCTGTTCCCGGGGGACCCCACAAAATCAAATGAGGTAAATTTGATTTAAACTTTTTGATTTCATCTAGAACATTTTCCTGGCCGAAGAAATTTTCTAAACTTTGTGGTCTCATCTGTGTGGCCAAGGGAAGATTTAATTTCTCATTCCCACCATAATCAAAAGAGTTTTGTTGCATGGTAGCGCCCTCCTCGAAGCGAAACTTAACCAAAGGTAATTCAATTTCAAACATTTCATAGCATAAAACCTATAAGAAAAAAGCATTTCATACCTATTATTTCTTAGTTAAGTATTTTTGTTCATTTTCAACCAAGTCTGTTGCTAGAAATAGGTATGAAAAGAAACTTCTTAATTCTCTTTCTTTTTTCAATTAACCAGATATGGGCAAATAATTCAAAGCAATTCAAACAGGACACCTATTGCTTTCAAGATAAATCTTGCACCAATATATCATTGGAAATCGAGACTAATACGGATCACTCAATTAATCCTCATAACGAGTCGAAACAATTGCAAAAGTCAATGTATGCGCAATTGAATGTTAGCTCACCAAAGAAACAAAAAAAATTCGCCATAGTCCAATTTATTCGAGGTTGTTTTTATGGTACCCAGTGGGTCAATCAAATCCAACAGCAAGTCTATTTTCCATTCAACCGAGATCACTATGGTCAAAAAGATATCCGCTTCTCCCACCCAGATTGGACAATCGATACCGTTGATGCTGACCCAATCTATTGGTCCTCTAAGAATCTTGAGAACCCTATTGAAAATTATCTTATCGTTCCCCCTAAGAAAGCTTTAGTTACTGAAAAAACTTCAACTATTCGCTTAAGAAACAATCCCCATTATGCTGGACCTTTATATATTATGGATCGCCCAAGTGGTATTCGAGCGAAAGCTTTAGAATGGGTCGATTCGTCTCTTGAGATCTATTCAATCAATGCAAGTTTTGAATTTGAGAC
>JAOHMI010000030.1 GCA_028101965.1 Bacteriovoracaceae bacterium | reverse complement strand
TTTATTTTTAATTTTTTTAAGTGCTTGTTCAAAAGTATCTAATCCATTTTCTGATGGAAATGTCGAGATTGAAGGTATCAATGTAACTAATAATGCGCCAGTGATTGATAGTTTTGATGGGAGAACAATTGGAGTTGGTGTTTATTATGAAGTTGATTTTAATGATTCGGATAATGATTTTGATATTGATGGAGATGCAATTTCTTATCAATGTTATTATGATCAAACTGTAAGTGATAACGTAAGTAGTTCAACGACTAATACATGTGAGTCACTTGATAATGTAACATTTAACACTTCCTCTGGAGTGTTAGTTTGGGAGACACGGTATCCACAGTCAGGTGACTATGAATTTAAAATTGTTGCTACTGATGGAAGGCTTCAAGACGATCACATTTTTACAATTTATGTGGATCCATTTAATACTGCACCAGTTATTAATAATAATCCTTGCTCAACTACATCAAATCAAAGCGAGCTTTATTCTTGTACCCCAACAGCAACTGACACAAATCAAGACAACTTAACTTGGGAGATAGATGCTACAAATACTTGTGCTTGGGCAAGTATAAATTCTAGCTCAGGTAAAGTTACAGGAACTCCAGATGATAGTGAAGTTGGTTCTTGTGACTTGAAATTTAAAGTTCAAGATCAGGTGCTTGCATATTCATCAATTGAGACAACTTCCATTACGGTGGCAAACGTTGCTCCAACTCTATCAATTGATGACCCAAGTGATTTAACTGAAGATTCAGCGATTACCGTTATAAGTTCAAACAGTGATGTTGAAAGTAACGAAGAAGGGTTTGGAGTTTATTCTATTATTGCTGCCAGTTCAGATGATTGCTCAAGTTCTGGAACAGTTGCGATTGATACTTCGACAGGTGCTGTTTCCTTTACTCCAACTTTAAACTTTGATGATAATTGTAATATTAATGTTCAATTTGATGATCAAAATGCTTCAAGTAATACCGTTAGCTCTGAATTTAATTTAACCATGATTCCTGTTAATGATGCTCCTGTAATAAGTGCAACCTGTACAACCTCATTAAATGAACGAATCGCGTATTCATGTACTCCATCCATTGTTGATCCTGATGATTCAACTTTTAATTGGACAACGACAACAAATACTTGTTCTGGGTGGCTAAGTATTGCCGCGGGTACTGGAGTGTTGTCAGGAACACCTGTTGGTAGCGATGTCGGGGTATGCCAAGTTATCTTTAAAGCAACTGAAACTGATGCTGATTCAACTGATTCAAACTCCATTACTGTAAATATCACTGTTGGAAATGTAGCTCCGGTAGTAAATGCTTCTGATCAAAATTTAAACGAGGATGCAGGGCTTACTGAAATTATTAATGATGCAGGAGTAACTTGCACTGATGAGGGTTATGGAACTTATTCAATAATTGCCTCAAGTGGAACTGATTGCCAAAGCAAGGGAGCTGTTTCTATAAATTCCACAACAGGGGCTCTGAGTTTTAATCCTACTGCCAATTTTGATACGAATTGTAATATCAATATTCAATTTAATGATGGTGAGGCTTCAAATAATTTAGGTACAAAGGAAATAACTGTAACAATGAATGCTTCAAATGATCCTCCTGTAATCAGTAAAGGAACTTGTCCCACTGAAGCTTCGACAACTAACTCGAATGAGGATGTTGCAATTGATTGTACTCCTTCAGTCACTGATCCAGACACTGGAGATACTTCTACTTGGTCTTTGGGAGGTAATCATAGTTGTTCCTTTATTACAGCAAGTGAATTCACTACAGCTAGTGGTAGAATTCAAGTAACACCTGATGATGATGATGTTCCAGTTGTTTGTTTGGTTGAATTAGAAGTAACTGACTCAACAGCAAATACTGATACATTTCAATTTACCTATGATATTGATAATGTCACTCCTACTCTAACAACATTTCCTAGTGATCTTGGGAGCGCTTCTCCTATTACAGCAACAGCTGATGTTGTTGTATTAATGAACGCAGCTTCTGCTGAAATTGTTACTACCGCTGAAATAGTCAGCAGCGATGAAACATTTGGTTCTTTTTCAATCGTTTCTTCCACTGGAAGCCCGGACTGCCAAAGCGTATCTACAATTTCGATAAATGCAACGACTGGAGCTGTAACTTTTGCACCAAATGCTGATGAAAAAGAATCTTGCTATGTAAAAGTTCAATTTGATGATGATAATGGTGGAGTAGTAACAGATGAATTTGAAATCTACATTCATGATACAGTTGCACCTACGATAGTTGGAGTTACGAGTAATGATGCGGATACAACTTATGCAGAAGGATCAACAATTCGGATACTGGTTGAGTTCGATGAATCCGTAACCATAAATACAACAGGAGGAACTCCAAGGTTGTTTTTAGAAACAGGAGACATCGATCAACAAATTGACTTTGTTATTGTGGATTCTGGAAAGCTTGCTTTTGATTATACCGTTGGCCCAGATGATGCAAGTTCTGATTTGGACATACATGCTACTGTAAATGAATTAGAAGTAAATGGTGCAGTTATTTCAGATGACTTTGGAAATGTCGCCGTAAGTTTTCCCATAGTAACTGGGGCTGCCAATGTAGGCGCCTTAGCAAATAGTAAAGATTTAGTGATCGATGCTTCGAGTAACGATGCAACTTTAACAGATACACCAATGCTACTTTCGCCAGACTATTCGTTAAACGTATTAGTTGGAGGAACAAACATTGTAGAATATAAACATAAGATTGGAGTTAGGGGTACAGTTGATTGTAATGACTCCTCAGGTTACAGCGGCGATACAGTTATTGCGACTCGTATTACAGATGTACTTGGTGCTTATGCTAATGGAACTTTACTAAGACTTTGCGTTGTAGGAAAAAATGTTTCAGGAAATTACCAATCTTATACTGATCCAACTATTTATGATTGGGCCAGATCAATTTATAGTATTGCAAAAGTAGATTTTTCGAATGTAACAAATGTTGCCAATTGGGCCGATGCGGAAATAGATCCAGATAATTCCAATATAATTTATGCGAGAAACTTGCTTGGTGAAGTGTACAAATCAGAAGATACTGGGACAACTTGGGATTTATATTGTACGCGTGATCATACAACTAACTCAAGGATAGAAGTTTCTCCCGGTCCAGATCGAACACCTTATTTAATTCAAGATGGTAAGCTTTATAACATTGAAGAAGTCGCCGATCGAGGAGTTTGTCCGGAAATTACACTACCCACAACTTTTGAAACTACATATCATTATGCTTCAATTGCTTTTGCTAAAAATGGTGATTTTATTATTTGGAATACAGATAATTATTATAATACAACCGTCAATAGATCGAATGATCAAGGGGCGAGCTTTACCCAAATTTCTCTACAGAGTTATTTTGGAACTGAATTACGATTTGCCTTTGATCCAAATGATAATCAAAAAATAAATTATGTTTCGATGATTTCTTGTCCAGCCTGTGGAACCGCCAATGTCGGTGGAAGTTATGAATCTACAGATAATGGAGCAACTTGGAATCTATTAACTACTAGTTATTTTGGTACCAACTCAGCTTCTTATTATATTGGTTATTATGCTGACCCTTTAGACTCCGATTATATCTACTCCAATTATAATTATATTACAGATGATAATGGTGCTTCTTTTACAGCAAGCTCCAGTCACGTTCCGCTTCAAGCTAGGTTTGACTTTAATAACTCAAATGGAAAAGCCTATAAACTTGTAACAAGTGGAAGCGATACACTTTTGCAAGAAGCTGCAACTTTAGCAACAGCTAGTCCCACTTGGTCAACCATTGCAACCATTTCTGGTTCCACAGGTGATGTGACACGGTCGATGAATGTATCTGTTTCAGTAAATTCAACAACCGGAGCGACAGAATCAATTGCCATTATTCTAGATGGTAGTTTGTTTATTAGTAGCGACGGGGGATCTAGCTTTAATGAGCATTATGCTCCAGAGACATTAAGGCTTTGGGGGGTTTCAACATACGCCGGAGACACCGTTTATGGTGCCACCAAAGATTGGAATGTTATTAAATCAACAGATGACGGGGATACTTGGAGCTATATCCAAAATTATACAACCCATTGTGCGAACACTCCACCACGAGTATATTCATCATTTGGAGACGATCAAAAAGTTATAGTATGGGCAGATAATTTAACGACAACAACCACTTGTGGAAATGCCCTTTCTGGAGTTAATTTCGAAGGTAATTTCATGAGCACATCAGATGGAATGACTAGTGCTGAAAAAAACTCTCATTTGCAATACACAAGTTATTATAAATCACTGGCAATAAATATTAACAATGGAACTGAGTTTAGTTTTGTTAATGATAATACAACCTATTTTTCTGGTGATTTTGGAAACAGTTGGAATAAATCTTTCTCTGGGCCAAGTTTATCTTCTCTTCATCCAGATTCATTTATACATCCTGAAAATAGTTATGTTCATTTTCTACTAAATACATCGGGAAATGGAACTCTTTATTCATTTGATACTAAAACAGCTGTTGCCACAACGATTGCAACTCCTTTGGGTACTCTTGCCGGAATAGATATGTTCAATGATTATTCTGATGGTTTATCAAAACTTAGAGTTATTTCTAAAACGGGAGAGCTCTATGTCTCAGATGACCATGGAGCTAGTTTTACGGCAGAAGCGGCAGATCCAAGTTTTACCAGTTGTACAAAACGGTTCTTAAAGCATGATAAAATGAATCCAAATGTAATCGCGACTATTTGTTTAAATGAAGAAGATCTTTCTTTTTCAGTTGATAATGGTGATACTTGGGATACAATAAATTTAGGAACAACTTATTCCTATGACTGTAATTCAAGAGGAATCTCTCTAACCAATAATAAAATTTATGTCTCTTGTGCGAGCGGGGATACCATTAGACTTCATTATATGACGATCCTCTATAATGGAGATACCGCTGATGGAATTATTGATGATTCGGAAAAAAATAATGCTACAGATTTAATTGATAATACAGTTTCTGGAAAATATACTGGTGGTTCGAGATATGCCATTATCAACGTTAATGATGTTTGTGATGCAACTGTTAATTTTGCCGTTTATGGAGCAACGATTCCACAAACAAATGATCTTACGGTTGATGGGACATATCAAGTTTGTGTCGAATTAACTGATGGTGGCGCTGACATTTCTTACCAAAAGGGCCCCCCCATAAGAAGAGAAACAGCGAACCCAACTTTTACATCATTAACTTTAATAAATGAAGCTAGTGATAATGCCATTTCATTATTGGAGTATCAGAATTCATTTTCACCCATTGTAAGTGATGTAGTAGGAACAAACTTTGATAGCTCACTTTATTTAGTTGCCTTAAGTACTGATACTTGCAGCGATGCAAGTTTATCTTCCTACTATAAAAGCAGTCGACCACTTTTAAATGACCTTAATTTTAAAAACTCAGAAACCTATAAAGTGTGTGTAAAATTATCTAATGAAAATACTGATGTTTATGATTCCTCGGCAAACTTTACTTTAGATTTAACTACCGTTGATGCTTTATTAACAAATCTCCCTGATCCAATCTCAACAAATCTTGCACTAAATATTCAAGTATCTGGAGAAAATATAACTCATTATCAATATGTCATCGGGAATGGAATTGATTGTGAAGCTGCAACCTATTCAGCAGATGTTCCTGTAGGAACAAATATAACAACTGATACAACCGCATATTCAGGAAGTTATACTTTATGTGTAATTGGTCGAGATACTAATAGTATTTATCAATTAAAGTCCTTGGCCACTGAATACACTTGGATTCATCAGGATGATGATAGTATCCGTCTTGTAAATTTTAATAATACCAGTGACCCTCTTTGGCAAAAATTTGTCATTCACCCTAGTGATACAAACATTGTATACGCCGTTGATAGGACTCATGCTATTTATAAAAGTGAAGATGCAGGGACAACATGGCAACATTTCTGTATAGCTGATCGAGTTTTTGATAATCTCATCATTTCAGCAGATGATGGTAAAGCCTATTATGAAAACACTAATGATTTATATAGAGTTGAACAAAAAGGGTTAGGGGAGTATTGCACAAATACAACTTCTCTTTTAAGTGGTTCTGTTCTTGGAACAAGTTACTATACTAGTTTTGATCTAACTCCTACCGGAATTATATATATGGCCTTGCAAGAAAGTTATGCACTTGAAGGTACAGGTACAACCAAAAAAATGACCTCTATTTGGAGATCAGTAAACAAGGGATTGTCTTGGGTTTACTTATCAAGTCTAGATGATGTTTATCCATTTCATGTTGAAATTGATCCAAATGATGAAGCAAATATTTTTATAAGCACCGATGGAGGATTATATAAATCGAATGATTATGCTTTAAGTTTTTCGCTTGAGTCAGGCTCTATAACTTCTGCTTCAAGTATTTTTGTCGATGAAAATAATTCGAATAATATATGGAGTTCAGCTAATTATTTATCAACAGATAATGGTGATTCATGGTCTTCTACGACACTTCTTGACAGTGCTTCAATGACATATGATCTAGATAGCGGAAATGCCTATCGATTAAAGTCATCAGGGTCTGATACTATATTACAGAAGACAACTAATTTAACCACGCCTTCATGGAGCACAATCAACACTTTTGTGAATGTTCAAAGTTCTAGTGTTAATAATGAACATCTCAGTGTTAATGGCACAAATATTAGTGTTGCCATTAATGGCGAAGGGTTTTATTCAACGGATACTGGTGCCAATTTTTCATCCCAAGATTATTTAGGAACTTATCAGCAGATTACAGATTTCACTTCAACTGATGGGCAAAATATTTTTGCAGTTAGTAGACAGTTTTATGTTTTTAACTCAACTGACGCTGGAGCTTCGTGGCAAAGTCCAGCAGATTTATTTTATACAGGTGATAGCTCTCAGACAACCAGTTCATCGGCTTTTAGAGCATTGGCCATAAAAGTTAATCCGCTTAATAATAATAATATTATGGTTTTTCCTTATTCATATGCTCAAGGACACTACTCTTCCACTAATAATTTAATTTATACAAATGATGGTTTTACTTCTTATTCTACTGCAAGCTCTAGTGTTGTTTTGGAAGATATCTATGATAGTGGTGCATTTTCATATCACCCATTTCAAGAAGACTATGCAGGATTTTTAAGTACCGCTTATTTAAGAGAAACAAGAAACTTAGGTTCCAGTATAACTTCAAATTATGGGATTGATGATTTTACAAATTTTGATTGGCGTGGAAATTCAGTTTGGACTAAAGATACAAATTTTTATATGGCCATTAATACCAGTAATAATCTTTATCGTATAAATATTAGTGACGGTACGCCTTTATTGATTACATCTAACTTAAGCACCGTTACCACACCAGTAGCACTTGAAAGCGTGAATGATAAATCACAGCAATTTATTAAAGTTTATAATCGAACAGGTATTGTGGATTATTCAACTGACAATGGTGTAACGTGGGCATCATACTCAGCAGGAACCTTTTCAAGTAGCTGCTCAACCAGCGTTGAAGTTAAAGCTCTCACTTACTTCAACAATCCTGATATTGTGGCAGTAAGTTGTGGACAAACAATTAACTTTTCTACTGACGCTGGTGCTTCTTGGTCAGCGTATGATTTAAGTGATGTTTGTCAAAGAGTAGGGGGAATGGCCCTAACTAATTCAAAAATATTTGTTGCTTGTATTTACTCAACTACTGAGTATGAATCTCGATATGCTCTTGAATTAAATTTTAAGAAAGTGAATTTAACAGCAGATGCCATTGATGGTTTGATTGACTTTACTGAGGATGGAAATACAACTGATATTGTTACTGTGGAAGAAGATCATCGGCTTTCCTCTATTGAATATGCTATTATAGTAAATGGTGCAAACTGTGATGCAGGAGTTACTTTTTCTGCCACTGTCCCAGACGCTGATGATTTTGCAGCAAAAGCAAAAGGTGAGTATCAGATTTGTTTAAAATATGATGACGGTTCAACTCAATATGAAAGCTCTAGTGTAATATATTATAATGATGCTTCCCCTGTATTTACCAGTATTGATCTAACAAACGGGGCAGCAGATCTTCGTGTAGATTATCAAGATTTCCTAAATGATGAAGATATTATAACGAATCTTGTGGCCACAAATTATGAAAGTGCACTTTATGTCCTAGTAACAGATGTCACCAGTTGTAATAGTAATACACTTGATTATCAATATGACATTCCAACAACATCGCAGTTAACTTTTTCTGATATAAGCGAAACTGATTATAAAGTTTGTGTTAAGTTAGTGGATTCATCAAATCTCTTTGATCCAACATATGATAGTAGTAGCACTTTTACCTTTAATCCGGAATTTTTCATGGCAGAATTAAGTGGAGCACCGAATGAAGTATCCACCAGTGTAAATTTAAATATCACTGTTGGAGGAACAGGGATAACAAATTATAGTTATAAGTATGGTGATAATACACTTGATTGTACAGACTCTGCTAGTTACTCAGCAAACAGAGTAATAGCAACTCCCATAACGGATGCAATTGTTAATACAAATAATAAATTATGCGTATTAGGATTGAGTGCAGATTTAGATATTCAACCTTTAACTTCTCCAACTCAGTATGAGTGGATTTATAATGCAAATCTTAATATTGATAAAACAAATTTTAGCGGAGTATCCACTGATGATTTAGGACATTGGTTAAGTGCAGCTGTTCATGAGTTTGATAATAGTATTATTTATGCAAGTGATAATTTAGGGCAAATTTTTAAAACAATTGATAATGGAACAAATTGGAATTTTGTTTGTAAATATAATCGAGATTTAGATGATGATAAAGACCATCTATTCCACTTCTCTAAAAGTGATCTAAATGATGTGTATTTTACAACAGAACATGAAGCCTATTATATTGATGCAAATGATGGTTATAGTTGTACTCAAATAACAACGGGTGTAGGTGACTTATATAACGAATACAATAGAGCATCATTTTCAGTCGGAATTGATGGAATATTATATTCCATGGCCCATACAGGTGTTAATAATATTAATTTATATAACTCAACAGACAAGGGAACAAGTTGGACTTTAGTTTCTAATTTTACCACCCTTGGGCATTTTGGGGGACTTCGCGCCTCTAGAAATCAAAATAAAATTTTAAGTTATTATTCTTCTGCTGATGATGGAGCAGGTTCAGCTGAAATGGGATTTAAGAGATCTAAAAACAATGGAGCAAGTTTTAGTAATATTGAAGAATCTAATAGTGATATCAATTCTACCCAAACCGCAAACATTATAAATTCAATTAATGATACAAAATTATTAATTTCAAATTTTGGTCGTTATTCAACCGACGATGGAAAAAGTTGGTCAGCGTATGACTCTGATTTAGAATTTGATGAAGACTTTGCTATCGACGGTTCAAATAATATTTATTACTTACAAGACTCAAGTGATGATACTATTTTATACCAATCAACTTCATATGCTGCTCCATCATTTGCAAGTTTCTATACTTTTTCAGATAACTCTAGTTCAAATCTATATGATAATAAAATAAGTATAAATGATACTATCTTTGCAGCAATGGTAAACGGATACCTATATATAAGTAGTAATACGGGTTCAACTTTTACTAAAATTAACTGGCCGGGTAGATTTTTGTTAATTGATAGTGTTGCTAGTGAGGATAACTCAAATTTATTTGTGGCCACAAATGATTGGAATATTTTTGATAGCTCAAATTTGGGCACTACTTATAGTGAATTTTACAAACTTGATAATATTGCTACCTCTTGTCTTGATCGAACTTTACTTCGGACAAACCAAGATCACGATGGCCTTTATATTTTTGCAGATAGATTAGATAATTCAACGGCAACAAATTGTAATACTATTTTAGGAATTGCTGACCCATTAGGGGCCGCAACAGTAAGTAATTTTTCCTCTTTAGTTGCAGCAGGTTCATCTATATTTAGTTTAAATGTTAATTCTCAAAATGCCATAATGTTAGGAAATGATAACGAATATGTTACATCAGATTCAGGTAACTCCTGGGCCAGTGATGTAACTACTTTTACAAACTCTTCAAACTATCTTGGTATCGAAGGTTATATTGATACGAATAATTCTAATCTGCTTTGGACTATTAACTTATCAGATAATTTTGTTGAATATGATGCAAGCACTGATGCAGAAACAAATATTACCGGAAATTTAAATATAGCAAGTATTGCAGGAATTGATATGTATTACTCTGCCACTCAAAGTGATTTTGTTATTCGAGCAATTTCAAATGATGGTGTTATCGATGAAGCGATAAATGACGTTAGTGTCTTTAATGTTTTAGCAAACTCTGGGACAATTACTAGCTGTTCAAGTGATAGAAGGCGATTAAAGAATTTAAGATCCAATGAAGATATTGTTATCACAGCATGTATAAATGAAGATTTAATTTCATATTCAATTGATGCTGGAGATAATTGGACAGAAATTAATCTAAGTAGTTATGGTATTACTTGTAGTATCCGTGATATAGCATTAGTTGATTTAACTGGGGGTAATTATCAGGCGATTATGAGTTGTCAGGATAATTATTCTTACTCAATCTTTTTTTAGAAACTTGAATGAAAATTTAATTTGCCCTTAGAATGACTCTCTACTTCAATAAGTAATGTACTAATTTTCGAATTTGATAACTTTCCTAAACTGGAAGATAGTTGATTTTTAATATCTAATTCAAAACTTTTAAAAGTTTATAGTTTACACCATGATTCTTCTTTTACTTCAATTAGGAAGTTTTAGTGAAGTACTTAGGTGATTTAAGTGAAATCCATTCAATTTATGCCAATGATAGCGATTCTAAAATTGAAAAAAATGAAATCCATAGGATCCAAAGAGTATCTTTTTTCCACTGTTCAGAGATTTAAGCAAGGTTAGAATTAGTCTCTGGTGATCGTCCCTTTGATTTTAGTCTTTTCATTTTTAAAGGTGTACTTAACTTTATTTGAATAAACCGAATAAGCTTTTTTCTTTTCTAAACCAATAAAGGGATAGATCGTGGTACGAATACATTCTCTAGTATGTTGCAAATACCTATTCGCTCTTTCTAAACATTCATCTACGGAAATATCTGAGATATTAACTTTAGTCGAGCCACAAACATCAAAAAGTACTTCATTCGTTAAATCCTTTGCCTTAAATGAACAGTCACCTTTGTCGAAAGCGAATAAACTAAATGACGAGTACGCTAGTATAATGAACATGATATTTTTCATTTTTTCTCCTTAGTGGTCATATGGCGCTCGTGAACAGTAATGAATAATAAAATTGAATTCTAGGTGGAGTGAATTTAAGTAAGATGAAAAAGTAATCCTAAGCTTATATTTATATCATTCCGCAGAAGCAATGGATAGAGTAATTGATAAAGCTCTAATCTAAGAATTAGCAATGGAAAAATTCACGATGAGAAGAGTTATCGAAATGCCAAAAATCAACAACTTTGCAATTTATTGATTTTTATGATTTCTCAAAGGAATACTCACTTAAGCGTCTATTATCAATGTTTTTTATTAATGGAATTTAATGGAGACCAGTGAAGTTTGGTGGAAAGTATTTTTGAACGACCGTCCCCCTTTTGTCCCCCTCCACCCTTCGCATAAAAAGAAGTATTGCTTCTGAAATATTACTATTTTCATTTTAAAATTATCAAAATTAGTAACCCTGATTTGATTCATACCTACACAGCAAGTATGAATACGAAGTCATGCAAAATTCAACCGTGTTCGATTCCCGTCACCTTCATCGAATCCGTGGGTTTGGTGATGGGCCCTTAATTCTAAAAATAAATAATTTAAATCGCTTATAAAGCGTTATTCAGTTGGCATCTAGGGTCTAAACAATTCAAACTTTTTTTATTTTTAAGATGTCATAAGATTTTTAATAATTTTTTGTAAGAAATAGATAGGCGATATCATCATCTTTTTTCCAGCGAGAGGGATCTTTTTTTAAGCAGATTTCATTAAGCATTTCAATAGAGTCGAGGAATTTCTCAGCGTAAATAATATCTCGTATTTCGCAATGAGATAAGTTATCAAAAAGACCATCAGTTCCAATTAGAAGAGAGTGACCTTTTTTCAAATCAAAAGAAGTGGTTGAAATAATATTGAGAAATTCATCACCAACTAATGTGCTCACCTCATTTCTCAAAGGCTCATCTAGGGATTCGGATTGGGTCGTTAACCCAATTTCTACTTTGTAACCTGCAACTGATTGTGGGAGAGAAGAGTAGATTTCCGTGCCCTTAGAGTTCCAGTAAAGAATTTCAGAGTCTCCAACAGTAAAAAAGCGGATTTTGTCATTTTCAATTTCACCAAAGGCCAGAGTTGAACGTGCTCCGACTTTTAAATTACGAACTCTTTCATTGGCCACTTCTATTTGTTTTAGGCATGAGTCCATGGATACGGCTCTTAATTCATCACAAATTTCAAAAGACGCCTCCGCTCCCAATGGGTGTCCACCAGCACCATCGGCCACACCTAAGCGAATCTTCTCTTTGGTAGAGCTTACAAAAAGAGAGTCCTCATTAATTGTTTTAGATTTATCTTCTGCTTTACAGATAAAATAAGCAATTGAGTAGTCTTGAATTTCAATGAGGCCGCTTTGGGAATCATTAACTTTTTTTAAAAAAAGGTCAGTATTCTTTTTAGACTGCATCAGACCAGTCAACTTTTTCTAAATGATTTTTTAAAGCAGAGATATGCTTGAAACGATTTAGAATTAAACTTCTTTTTAAGCCACAAATAATATACTTTAGAGAAGGGGATAGTTTGGAATAGTACTTACTTCCTCCTAGAATGTCATAAAATATTCTAATTATCTTAACAATATCTTCATCTCGATTATCTTTTTTTGAATCTCCCCAGTGATGAAGATCAATAATTTTTAAATCGAACTCTAGTCCGAACTTTTTAATCATAATGTTATCGATATGAAGGTCTCCATGATATTCTCCGTTGAGATGAATTGTCTCTACTCCTTTGACAATTGAATATAAAAGATGAATCGCTGGAAAGATTCCTAATTTTTTTCCTCTCTGCTTCTCAATAAATTCACCTAAAATTTGCCCGTCAATGAATTCAGAAACCATACAGGCAACTAGATTACCTCGAATTTTTACAATTTCATGTGAAAGGTAATCCATTACGATTGGGCTATCTCTAAGCTTGTCTAATGTTTTTGCATATCGAGTACTTGTTTTCAGGTTTAAATTTCGATGAGGATAAAATAGTTTTATCGCTCGTTCCATTTTAGTGTGATCTTCAGTTACCTTGTATACCTCACCTTCATAGCCTCCTCCTAAAAACTTAGAAATATTAAAACGGCCAAGTATTTTTCTTCCAGGTGCTAAATCAAATTGTTCTATTTTTTTTATTTTAGACATATAATCTCGTTAAAGTACTTTGATAATTGTCATACGGATAATTTGAAAAGACAATTACTCTCCATAGTATTTTTGTAAAAACTCACGTAAAATTTTGGACTTAACCTCTTCAACATTTTTATTCATTATTTTAAACTTTATACTAAGTTGAATTTTATCTGGAGGTAAAAGCGAATAAATAAAATCTGGCTCATTGTTATATAGGCTAGCAATAACCACTCTAAATATATCTTCTTTTTTCTTCCAATTTTTATCTTCTTTGAAGGTATAGATAAAATTTACTTTCTGCTCACTTGTTTTCATTTTTGCAGAAGTAGTTTTATTTATGATTGGTGTTGATAAAAAGAGACTATTAGGTAAAGTTATAAGATTTGCATCACCTAAAGAAGAGTTCTCCAGTATTTTAGTTGACATGAAATCTGTTTGAACAACTTCTCCTATATGGTTTTTTATCTGAATAAAATCGCCCATTTTAAAGGGGCGAGAGCTTAAGAGGTGCATTCCCCCATGAAAACTTTTTATGGCTTCGCGCATGGTTAAAACCACCGCCACACTCATGGCCATAAGATAAATAGATATGGCCCTAAACTCGTTAATCCATATAAATAAGAGGAAAGTAAACCCTATTAATAGGAGAGCTCGTTTAATTAAGGTTTTTGTTCGCAGTTTTTCTAAATCTGATCGAAACTCCTTTTTGTTAAGAATTAGATTACTATAAATTCTAATAATAAATAAGAGAAACAGTACTAAGAAGCTTTTTAAGCTATTCCCAGAGATACTGTCATCTTTCACATTTATTATTTTTAAAAGATTCTTGTAATAATTACTTTTTAGATGTGTGGGTGCGGTTTTCGATTCCTTTTTTAATTTCCCAGAAAAAATGAATGATTTACCAGAGTCTATAAGAAACTTTTTTTCAAAGGCAGTTCGACCAAGGAGCATTCGATAGCCCATCATACTACGATCAACTAAATTTATTTCAATATTCCACTCAATTCCTCCTATGGATATGGGAGTTTTTATCACTGGTCGAATGGACATTTTCCCATTAGAGCTACGAATATTTTTAGTTTCAATGATTTTTGCTTCAATCGTATATTTAGTTTTCTTTGAACTTCGCTTCGGATAGACATCAAATTTCACCCATTCTTCATTTTCCTTTTCAAAGTAATGTAAATTTTCAGCATGAAGGGAAGAGGTTTTTGCACCCGAGTCTACTTTAACCATTAATCTCTCATTAAAGAATTCAGGAAGCTTGACCCATTCTCGCCAGCCTAAGCAGCACTGTTTACTGGCAATACTTTCTAGATTAGTTTTAGACGGAATAAGTTTTGTTGCATAAGTTTTTTCAGTGAAAAAGACCATGAGAAAAATATAAAGTGTAAACCTAAAAATTCGTTCCATACTTCCATTCCGGTTAAAATTTGTGATTCAATAATCAAAAGGCTATTCTCGAGGAAAAGTTCATTTAGGTAAAGTTATTTTCTTGAAAAAGAGAATACAACACGAGATATTTGATTGATTTAATACTATCAACAAGGATATACATGAAGTTTTCAATTTTACTAAGTCTCTTAGTCCTTCTTATTTTTATGGGTTGTTCCTCATCGAAGAAAGTATCTCAACACATCAAGAAAAATGATAAAACGACTGAAAATCTATATCTCACAGCACAAGGGGAGTTTCATAATAAAAATTACCAATTGGCTCTTGAGTCTTTCAAAAAGTTTATAGAATCAAAAGGCAGTGATAAGGATCGGATAAAATTTTTTTGGTCAATTAACAATGTAGCTAGAATATACTTGAGAGAGCAAAAATCCCCTAAAGAAGCCATAATCTTTTTTGAAGGTCTATTAACGAGGTTTAAATTTAATGAAGCTGAAGAAGATGCTATATTAGAGTGGATTTCAGTATCTAAAGAATGGCAAAGCTTGGGACGGATGCCAAGAAATATTAAGACCCCCGAAGAATTATTTCGCATTGGAGAAAAGTTTTATCGGCAAGGAATGGATAAAATTGAGTTTCCTGCGGACGATAGTGGGAATGCTGATTTCTTTATTGCTGCAACTTACTTAGTCCCTTATGTATTTAATTACGATAATGGGGCACATGTGGGGAAAGCTCTTTTTATGTTGGGAAATATTCGATTTCGATCTTGGAATGATTACGAGTACTGGACTGAGAATTTTTATTTAAAAGAAGTTATTCGCCGCTACCCTTACTCAGATCTTTCTTGGAAAGCTTACCAGGTTTTAGAGCAGGGGATAAGAAGAGGATACACTGGTTCTAGTGGAGATCATACTCCTCCGTCACAAATAAAAATGCTAGACCAACTTAAAGTTATAGCTAAACCAAAAAAATGAGTTGTAAATGAAAAATGAAATAGCAATATTAGTTCAGAAACTTCCTTATGCAAATCATATTGCTCTCACTATTGGAGTTATGGTTGTCTACCAAATTTTAAAACTAATTGTTTACAAAAAAATTGATCGAACAAAATTTGAAGATGATGCAGATAAAATTTTAGCTAAGAACAAAGTAAGAGATTATGGAAGATTAGTTTTGTTAATCGCTCTTTTTTCACTATGGTTTAGTCAACTACAGACTGTTTTTATCTCGCTATTAGCCTTTGCTGCGGCCATCGTTATTGCTTTTAAGGAAGTAATCATGTGCATGACCGGTGGAATGATCATACGAATAAATAAACAGTTTAGTATTGGTCATCGAATTGAAATTGATGGAATAAGGGGATACGTTTTAGACCGAGCAATAACTGCAACTAAAGTCTTAGAACTGGGTCCAGAGAGAAATTCACAACAAACCACTGGTAATATTATCTCAATTCCCAATAGTATTTTCCTTACTAAGTCAGTAGTTAATACATCATATTTCAAAGATTATTCCATCCGTGCCTTCACATTTTCCCCTATTAGATCAGACAATGTAGAAGAGTCCGAATATAACTTAAAAGAAATTGCTGATGAAATATGTAAAGATTATGTGGATGAGGCAGAACTTTCAATCCAAAGATTTTGTCAAAAGGAAGGAATACTCATACCAACAATTAAACCACGAGTTAAAATACTTTTGTCTGAAGATAATGATGTGAAGCTTCTCCTCAAAATGCCAGTAGACAATAGTAAAATTGGAGATATTGAACAGCAAGTTTACCGCGAATATTTAAAGTTGCTTTTACCGAAGGAAAATTCTAATGTTTGAAAGTATCACGATGGAGGTTGTAATTGCTCTCTTTACTTTGATAGCCATGGAAACCGTCTTAGGTATCGATAATATTGTCTTTATTTCGATTTTAGTGGGTAGACTTCCTGAAGAAAAAAGAGAAAAAATACGAAAATTAGGAATTTCTCTCGCTTTAGTAATGAGACTTGGTCTTTTATTTTCAATTTCATGGATCATGGGACTAACTGAACCACTTTTAGAGATCATGGGAAAATCTTTTTCAGGAAGAGATCTAATACTCCTTTTTGGAGGAGCATTTTTACTGGCCAAATCGACTTTTGAAATTCACCACAAAGTTGTTGGTTCGGCCGAAGAAGAAATACAACAAATGACCGGTGCCGCATCTAAATACATACTTTTGCAAATAATCTTACTAGATATAGTTTTTTCACTTGATTCAGTAATCACGGCAGTTGGTATGGTAGAGCAAGTTTGGATAATGATTGTGGCCATGTTGGTGTCCATGATAATCATGCTCGTTTCAGCAAAAGCAATCGGAGAATTTGTAGAGAGTCATCCAACTATTAAAATACTTGCACTTTCCTTTCTACTTTTAATTGGATCGATGCTCATTATGGAAGGTATGGGGCAGCATGTAAGCAAAGGTTATATCTATTTTGCCATGGCCTTTTCACTTACTGTAGAATTACTTAATATGAAATATCGTAAAAATAAAATGAAGCCCCAATGAACATCGAATTATTAATCAGCCAGTTTATTGTTTTATGGGCCGTTATAGACCCAATTGGAACTATTCCCGTCTTTATTGCTGTAACCAAAGGTTATACAGATAAAGAGAAAAATTCCATTGCTCGATCAGCTAGTATTGTCGCATTTATTATTCTCTTGTTCTTTGCCCTAGTAGGGGAGTTTCTTTTGGGAAAAGTAGGAGTCCCTCTTGCAGCTTTTCAAACTTCTGGAGGAGTAATTCTTTTTATGTTCGCCATGAATATGATCTTTGGTGACAGCAAACCTGAAGAAGAACTTCAAATGATTAAAAAATCTGAGAAAGAAACGGCGATTTTCCCACTGGCCATACCCTCTATTGCTGGACCTGGTGCAATTCTAGCTCTGGTTCTTCTCGCCGAGACAAAGAATGTTAATATGAAAGGTTTTGCTCTTTTAATTGGCCTCTTATTAATTATTTTATTCATTAATTATTTACTCATGAGAGGATCAACTAAAATCCATAAATATCTTGGAAACTCAGGCGCAATTGTTATTAGTAAAGTCATGGGTCTTATCTTAGCTTCAATGGCCGCAAATAATATTTTAATGGGGATAAAGGAATTCTTTAAGATTAAAGTTTAATAAACTTGAATTTTAAAACAGTTAAAGTCTATTAATAATCCCCAATGGCAATCTCAAATTTGATCGAGATTCCATGCTTCGCCACATAGTTTTCTACTTGATTATATTGAATTAGGGGGACTAATTCATAAAAAAACCATTCTTTGAAGATATTATGTCGGTAAACAATGCTGGCAGCATATTGATCTGCTCTATCTTTCCATTTTTGGTTAAATTTGGCCCTAAAGTTATAAGAAAGGGCATTTTTTTGGTTTAATCGATGAAAAAGACTTGGCCCATGAGAGAAGTTTTCTATCATGGGTTCCTTGAACCAACTATACTCATTCACAAAACGAAACAGTGTATCCTTGGTAATTTTTCGATCAAAATCATAGCTAAAAGATTGACCTTGTCCAATTGGTTCTTCCCAAAAGCTGGAAGAAATAAATCGGTATTTCCATTTAGTAAAAATTTTATCTTCTAAGGAAACCCTAAAATTGAGAAACGGAAATGGGGGAATTTCAAATTTGTACCCAGCAGTAAATTTAAAATCTAGCTTCTTTGATTTTCGATATAATGCACTAACTGAAGCTCGAACCGCACCTTCATCCCTAACATTTTCTGTGGTCAACCTTGTTTCTGGAGTAGGAGTCGCTCCTGATTCCTCTTCGCCACGACGTTCAATATTTATTTGCAAAAGGTTTTCTAAATTTGGAAAGCGTAAAGAGACACGATACCCATTGTCATTTGTCATTTCATTTTTCTCAAACTTATTAGTAGTGTTGAAAAATCTAATTCGCGATCCGTTCTGTTCTAATAAATACTTCTTATTCCCAAAAAAAGAATCAAACCAGTTTGTTAGTCTCATTAATTGCTGTGAAACAAACTTATGAGATTGATTGATTTTATTTTCTTTCTTTAACCCCTTATTCTCAGTTTCGAGTGTTACAACTTCGGACTTCCCCTCAGCCTCCAGAGCGTGAATGTTCGTCATTTGGGTAAAACAAGTAACAAGTATAAAACTATAGTAAATGATTATTATTGATTGTTTTTCAAGCAAAAACGAATCTCTTTTTTAATTTGATCATGGACTTGGCAAAATTCAGCATAATATTCATAAAAATCTGTTTCTTCATCAAGATGAGACGAAATTAATTTCAAGTCAATCTCATCATCTTTGATAGGAATTAATTTTGAGAGACTTAATTTAAAAAGTGCCCCTCGAGGTATGAAATCCTTTGATCTAAAATGTACCCCCGATGAATTGATCTCTTGCAATTTGATTTTACGTTGGATTTTTACCGCACTTCCACCACTAGGAATTGTTCGATACTTTATTGGCAAAAAAGACTCTCTTTGCAAGGATTGTCTCAAATGATTTTCAAGAAGAGTGAAGTCAAATGGAGCAATCAAACAATCATCTACACCAGCGTTTAAAAATACGGTTGAATTAATATTTCGATTATCTTTGGCAAAAGAAAAAATTAAAGGAAATGAGCCAAAAAAATTTCGAAGATCTTTTATCATATCAATTGTATTGGTCAAGGACTCACAATCGGATTGGATAAAAAAAGCATGACTAAGGTTTTCTGCGGAGTTTTTGAAAAACACTTTAGCATCATTTTCCACATAAAGTTGTGCTTGTGTTCCTTTAAGATAACTTATGAGAGGTTGAACAAGCTCTTGGTTGTTTGAAAGAATTTGAACATTCATTGTACATTCCAGCCATGGATCATTTTTCTAATTTGAAGTCGGTCCTCCTCTTCAAGATTAAAGAAATTAATTTGCGAGAGAAAGTTTCTCTTTACCATAGGGTTCGAGCGCGACGATTGATACACAATTTTGTGGGATAACTTTAAATCGTCTATCAATTTATTATTTATATTTATTTTATGAACTTTAGGATCTAATGAAAGCGAGCTTTTTATGAGACATCCACTTTCTGAAATATGAGTCATTTGACCTTCGAAAGTTATATTCATTTCAATATCTTCGTATTTTTTTGAGACAAGATACTTCTCTGGCCGTGTGAGTTCTCTTAATTTTTGATGCAATTCGGGAAAAGGGATACTAGGACTAATATATCCATCACATCCTAAAGCAATAGATCGCAGTTTTTTGACTTGAGACTTATGAGAGATGATTGCCAAGATAATTTTATCACTATATTTCGGTATACTTTGGATCTTTTGCAGAAAAAGATATGCCTGCTCTTTTGGTAGGTCAAGATCTATGAGAAGGACATCACAATTCTCAATATTATTAAGGGTTTTTTGTTTATTAGAATTAATGCCTAATTTTTTAAACTGAGAAATGTGAGAATCAAAAGAATTGCTGGTTGAGAGAAACCAAATATTTTTCATTTCAAAATTATACTTCCTGGCATGTAACAGGTAAAGCTATCCTTCTTAAGACAGACTTTTAATTTCTCTTTTTAATTTCCTCAATCCTTTTTCTTAAGATACTATAATTCTTCACAAAAGAGGTGTTACTATGCTTAAAAAGGAACTAAAGACGATTGGTTGGAGAGAATGGGTGTCTTTGCCTCAACTTGGAGTATCGAAAATTAAAGCTAAAGTGGATTCAGGAGCTAGAACTTCTTCGGTTCATGCTTTTGATATTAAAACTTACCGTAAAAAAAACAAAGATTTTGTTAAATTTACCATTCATCCAAATCAAAGGGATAGCAAAAAAGAAATCTTATGCGATGCAGAGGTTTATGAGTTTAGAAAGGTAAAAAGCTCAAACGGTCAATCTGAGCTTCGCCCAGTTATTTTGACGGAAGTTAAGTTGCTCGATGAGACCTGGGAAGTTGAAATTACTTTAACAAATCGTGATGAAATGGGTTTTCGCATGCTCCTAGGACGAGAAAGCATTCGCAAGAAATTTCTCATTGACTGTGGAAAATCATTTGTCATAGGTAAACGAAAAAAAAATAAATAAATAAAAAAATAATAATAAGAAAAAGGAAATACTATATGAAGTTAGCCATACTATCCAAAGAGCCAAATAATTACAGTACAAAAAGATTAGTGGAGGCTGCCAAAACGCGCGGTCACCAGGTAAAGGTATTAAACACATTAAAATTTGCCTTGGACTTAGAGGAAGAGCAGCCTGATTTACACTATCGACAAAAACTTCTTAGCCATTATGATGCGGTTTTGCCCAGAGTAGGTGCATCCATAACCTATTTTGGAACAGCGGTGGTTAGGCAGTTTCAGCAAATGGGAGTTTATTCTCCAAATAATGCTGATGGAATTCTCAATTCGCGAGATAAGCTAAAAAGTTTTCAAATTTTGTCAAAACATAAAATTGGCATTCCCGCTACGGTTTATGTAAAAGATAAAAAAGATGTTCTCCCTGCTCTAGAGCGAGTAGGAGGGGTTCCGGTCGTCATAAAACTTCTGGAAGGAACACAGGGAATTGGTGTCTTACTCGCACACACCGTAGAATCGGCAACTTCTATAATTGAGCTCTTACAAAGTCAAAAACAAAATATTTTAATTCAAAAATTTGTGTCTGAGAGTAAAGGTAAAGATATACGGGCGATTGTTGTTGGAGATCAAGTTGTGGCCGCAATGCGAAGAGTGGCACAAGGACAAGAGTTTCGTTCAAATGTTCACCGCGGAGGGCGCACGGAAATGGTGGAGTTGTCTGATGAATACAAGGAAGTAGCTTTGAGAGCTGCCAGGCTTTTAGGCCTTGGTATTGCCGGAGTGGATATGCTCGAAGGAAAAGATGGCCCGCAAATTATGGAAGTTAATTCATCTCCTGGCTTAGAGGGCATAGAAGGTTGTACTAAAATTGATATCGCTGGCGCTTTTATCGATTACATTGCAGCACGAGTTGATTTCCCAGAGATTGATCTAAAAGAAAAATTAACTGTAAGTAAAGGATATGGAATTTCAGAAATACAGATACCTGAAAACTCTGAGTACGTGGGTAAGACTATTGATGAGTCTGGCTTAAGGGAAAAAGATATAAACGCTCTCACTCTTCATCGGGAGGGAAAAGTTTTCCCCAACCCCAAGGGCCAGAGAGAAATAGAAGCGGGTGATCGAATACTTTGCTTTGGTAAAATTGATTCGATGAGAGATTTAATTCCTGAAAAAACTCGCCGTCGTCGAAAGCCGCGGACAATAGAATTGTCTCAGGAAGATATTGACATTGCACTTGAGAGATAAAATGAAATCAATTGAATGGATAAATGATGTTGAAGTATTAAAAATTGGAACTCAAGTAATTAAAAGAGGTGAGCGAAAACGAGTTTTTCTTGAATCAGCGGCCATGTATGATTCGACCCAATTATCGATCCCAGTGGAAGTTATTCGCGGAAAAGAAAGAGGACCTATTCTCTTTATTAGCGCTGCCATTCACGGAGATGAAATTAATGGAGTAGAAATAATTCGTCGCCTTCTTAAAAAACCTCTAACTAAAAGAATCCATGGAACACTAATTCTAATTCCTATTGTGAATATTTTTGGCTTTAATTATAAATCACGCTATTTACCGGATCGCCGTGACCTAAATCGATCATTTCCTGGCAATAAAAATGGTTCGCTTGCAAGCCGAATGGCTTATATTTTTATGAAAGAAGTTGTCTCTAAGTGCACTCATGGAATTGACTTACATACAGCTTCCGGTCACCGGACTAATCTTCCTCAAGTTCGAGCTTGTCTTGAAGATAAGGAGACTGAAGCATTAGCGAGAAGTTTTAAAGTTCCTGTTCTCATTAACTCAAAGCTACGAGATGGTTCTCTTCGAGAAGCAGCTCGAAAGAAGAATGTTAAGATGCTTCTTTATGAAGGAGGACAAGCTCTTCGTTTTGAAGAGGATGTCATAAAAATAGGACTAAAAGGTTGTATTTCTGTTATGAAGTCCATAGGTATGATTCCAAATACCAAAATTCCTGCTCCTAACACAAAAGTTTTCATTGCGAAGTCAAGTTCATGGGGAAGAGCACCAATTAGCGGGACCTCTTGTTCAAAAAGAAAAATTGGAGATAAAGTCAAAAAAGGAGATCTCTTGGCGGTCATTTCAGATCCCTTTGGAGAAAAGGAAGTGGAAGTGAGAGCTGATATTGAAGGCATATTAATTGGGGTTTCGCTATTACCACTTGTTAATAAAGGAGACGCACTTTACCATATTGCAACTTTCTCCCACACACCTAGAGTGAAACAAGCACTTTCAATTTATGATAATTTGCTATGAGCCAAGGTTTATAATGACACCCATGAAAATACTCTTTTTAATTTTTTTAATTGTAAGCTCTTCTGTCGCTCAAAATTGTAAAATTAATGATTATGTTAATCAAATTGAGCATGAGACGAAAAAATATCTTAAGATGAAGCAAGGTTTAAAACACGGGTTAGAGAAAGGTATTTTAAACGAAGCTGAAATGTTAAAGTTCTTTGGTGCAAGATATTTACAAATAGAAAAAAAGACTTATTTAGCAGAATTAAAAACAAATAGTATTCCTGCAAATACTTCTTTTGACCTAAAATGCCTCAATACAAATCAAGAGCTTGAAGAGAAATATAATCAGTTGCAAAGTTTGCAGAATGATGTCAATGATCTGAGAATTAAGTATCTCAAGACTAATATGGCCCTTAATACTTCAACTTCTTTGGAACAAATTAAGGAAGTCAACTTAGAGTTTGAACAAGATAAGATCGATGAACTAACAAAGGAAGTTCAACAGAAAAAGGAAGAATTAGAGTCCGAGGTCAAAGAATCAACAAGAGTCGAATCAATTAATGATACTGTTTTTGAGAAAAATTTTACCTTTATAAAAAAATCTCTCTCTTTGATTCAAATTGAAATTGTCGAATATAAGCTTAAACTCTTAAATGAAATCTCGGGAACCTATGATCAGTTAAGCAAGAGATTTCAAGTTAATAGCTTGCTCATGAAAGAGATCAATAACAAGTCGAATACAAATCATGAAAGAGAGTTTTTAGATATTACTTCTCAGTGGAAAGAGGTGATTAAAGAAAATTTTTACTCTCTTTTTTCCAACAATAAATTATTCAATGTTCCCGATATAGATTTAGACAAACTAAACTTAGAAGACCTTTCAAATGAACAGAAGAATCAAGCTGAAATAGAAATAAAAAACTTTAAAGTATTCAGAAGTAAGGTAATAGATGAACTTAAACTGCACAAAGAAAAAGAGCAGATTCTTAAAAATAGCTATTTGATCCAAGTAAATAATATTCGAACTGAGCTCTACGCTCATCTGCCTAGCTTTTATTTATTTTCGCGTCTAGAAAACAAAAGTTTTTACGTATCTCTTAGAGATGAGGTTGTTTCATCTCCTTACAGGCTAATAGCTTTTGCTTTTTCTAAATTTAATTATGTTCGAGATAAAATTAGTCTCGGGTATCAAGGGATAAAAACCCTCTCCTTAGATATTATATCATTCTTATTTATTTTGATCTTCTTTTACGTCGTAAAATTATTAATTAGTAAAAGCAAAGATGGATTAGATAATTTAAGCTCAATAGTTTTAAAGCGTATCGAAACCCAATTCATAAAAAAAGTGGTAACCAGTTGGCACAAGTATAAAAGTAGTTATCACTACCTAATATGGGGAACAGTCCTCTTTATCCTTGAGAAGTTAAAACTGTTCACATCTGTTACTTTTATCTTTCAATTTTTCTATATCTATTTTGCTAAAAAGGTCATTGAAGTTTTTGTGGTTCTTTTTCTGGCCAATATCAGTCGAGTGAATGTTCAAACATTCAGAGAATTTAAATTAAAATCCCATAAGACCTCAACAACTTTTGGAAATATTTATTTTTACTATTTCATATCCATGTTATTGATTGAAGCGAGTATTGGAAAAACCTATGTGTACTCCTTATTCAATTATTTTATTGTTCTTTACTCTGTTTTTCGTCTTCTGAATGAAGCCAGTTTATGGACTCAAGAGATGCATAATTATTGCGAAAAGAATTTTTCCGGTATGATTATCGAAAGAATTGAAAAAATCTATGCTAAACTTCCAAGAAAAATAGAATCATTATTATACTTTATTACCATTATCTTTCTATCAATCATCCAAGTCCTGATAAACCTTCTTTCTCATTTCGAAGTCAGTAAAAAAATATCAGCGAATATTTTTAAAAAACAAATCGAAAACTTAGCGGTAAAAAATGCAGGTGATAGTCTACTCCCACAAGAATATTTAGATTTATTTAGTCCTAAATCGATAGATACTTTTGATTTTTATATTTCATTTGATGAAAAAATCGAAAATCATTTTAAGGAAAAGATAAAGCAATGGTTTATAGGGGACTCAGACGAACATTATGTATTTATTTCTGGAGAGAAGGGGGTTGGAAAAACAACCTTTCTTAAAAAAAATCTTAACGATTTGCAAAATGAAATTAATCAAACTCAAGAATCTGAAATTCAAGTTGAATTCCAGAAAATTTACACAAAAGTCCCTTCAAAATCAATTGATCTAGAAGGATTTAATCTTTTCCTGCTAAACCTTTTCAATCAAGAGTTAGACTTGGATCTTAGTTTAGAGAAACGAATAGACTTATTTGAAATTGATAAAAAGTTGCAAAAAAAAGTAATTATTGTCCTTGATGAAGCTCAAAATATTTTTCTTTCACAATATCAGGGCTTTGAAAGCTTTAAGTTTTTTATAAAAATATTAAACTATGATGTAAGTAATATATATTGGGTAATGGCCATAAACAAACACTCTTGGAGTTTTCTCAACAAAAGTCTTGGTAGTAAACTTAGTATCGGAAATGTTTTAGAGCTCAATTCTTGGAGTGATCAAAATATTAAAGATCTCATTCTCACTCGTCATAATTCTACAAATTTTAAATTAAGTTATGATTTATTAATCACGGCAACTCGTTCACAAGATGAAATTGATAAATTTACATCAGTTGAAAATAAGTTCTTCAAATTGCTTTGGGAAGTTTCAAGTGGAAATCCTCGTGCTTCAATTCTACTTTGGCCGACTTCATTATATGCTAAGCCAGGAACAACTACATTTGTTGTTAGCATTCCTGAGCAGAAAAAAGAAGAACTCTCTAAAATGAATGATGAGTATTGTTTTTTACTGGCTTCTATTATGCGACATGAAAATCTAACACTAAAGGAGATGGAGTCAACATTGAACTCAAACATGGGAGTCATACGAAGTTGCTTAAAGCACGGATTAGATAAGGGGCTCATTTACAGGGATGAACGAAATAGATACATGATAGATATTTCATTTCAATACAGAATAATAAGACTATTAAAATCAAAGAATTTAATTTATGGATAAACAAACATCAGATTACATTTTAGAGTTTTTTAAAATTGATAAAGTTCTTCTATTTATCTTTTTTGTCATATTAATTGTTTTTGTGGTTCGCTTAATTAATCACTGGACAAAAATGCTGGAATCTAAGTTTATTGGAAAAAGGCTCCTTATACTTCAAATTTCAACGATCATTGGCTTTTTTATCTATCTGGCCGGGATAACAGCATCTTTCTATTTTGTTTTTGAGCCATCGAGAGAAGTACTTGTCACAATAGGAGGCTCTGCTGCAGTTGCCATAGGATTCGCCCTTAAAGATTTAGTGGGTTCGATTATAGCGGGATTTATTCTACTATTGGATCGCCCTTTTCAGGTGGGTGATAGAGTTCAATTTGGTAATGATTACGGTGAAATCTTAAGTATTGGTTTACGTTCAGTTCGACTTAATACTCTTGATGACAACCTTGTAACAATACCTAATTCAAAATTTCTAACTGAGACAGTTGCAACGGGGAACAATGGCGCATTAGACATGATGGTAGTGGCCAATTTTTATCTCTCTCTTTTTGAAAACCTAGAAACGGCTCAAGCTCTCTTATATGAAGTTGTGATCACAAGTAAGTATGTTTATTTAGAAAAAGCTATCAATATCACTTTCGAAGAAGTTGCTATTTCAAATACTTTTGTGATTAAGGTGAGTGTTAAAAGTTATGTTTTTGATGTTAAGTACGAAAAAGCTTTTTTATCAGATTTAACCTCGCGAGGGAATCAGATTTTAATGAGGAACAATGTTCAAAGACCGGTGATCCCAATTAACCAAGCTCAATCGTTTAGTGTTAATGGATGAGTTTATTTTCTATTTACTTAACTGCCACGATACTAATTTATAAAGAGAAATCAATCAATCTCATAATTATAAGCGAATAAAATTGTCATACATACCTAGTTGTCTAATCCAATTTGATTTCCTCACCTGGGTGATCTAATTTTGATGACTTAAATCAGTGATTTCTAGGAGATTTTTCCTACATAAAAAAAGGATCTTAAGATAAATCAGATAATATAATTAATTTACTATTAAAGGGGTTACCGCATATGCCAATTTCAAATAAATTATTGAGGACTCTTTCCTATTTAGATCCAAGATCTCTTAAAACCTTATCGGACCAAATAATTGTTTTAGTTGAAACCAAATTATGGGCTAAAGTTTTAGCTGGTATGGCATTTGGAGTCGGACTAGGAGTTCTTCTTTCTCCTACCGGACCCATGTCTATGATGGTGGGAAAATACTCTTCTGTTATTGATACGATTATGGCTTGGCTAGTACTACCGGCAAAATTTTTTCTTAAAGTTGTAAAGATGGTCATCATCCCTCTAATTTTTTCAAGTATAATAAGAGGATTGGCATCGACTAATGATGTTGAGCAAATGAAAAGAATTGGAGGAAGATTTACTCTATTTGTCCTCTTGAGTTCCACCTGTGCCGCTTTAATTGGCATTATGATTACCACTCTAATTAAGCCTGGCTCAGGTCTTTCTCTCGTATCAAAAGAAGCGGTCATATCCGGAGAACCTGTTAACACTGCTTTCTTTTTTGGTCCAGAGAGTATTCTTGGTATTTTACCAGTCAACCCTATGTCTTCTTTTGTTGAGGGACAAATGCTGGATGTGGTGATTTTATCACTGATCGCTGGAATAGCTCTGTTATCAATTCATAAAGAACAGGCTAAGTCGGTGATGGATGCTTTAGAAGTGATTCAGCAGGTTTGTATGAAAGTAATCTCTTGGGCCATGCGTTTGGCACCTTTTGCAGTATTTGGGATGATGGCACAAGTTACTTCCTCCACTGGTTTTCGCTCATTACAAAATATGGCCATGTATGTAGTCGTTTGCTTTCTCGGATTTATTCTTTTTATTTTTATTTATTCCATAATTGTAAGTTTAGTAAAAGGATTATCACCCTTTTTATTTTTAAAAAAAATAACGACTCCCATGCTCTTAGCCTTCTCTACCTCCTCTAGTGCTGCGACGATGCCGGTTTCAATGAAAACAGCAGAAGATGATTTAAATGTAGAGCCAGGGGTGGCACGATTTTTAATTCCTCTTGGTTCGACAGTTAATATGGCAGGATCCACTATTTGGCACACTTCGGCGGTTATATTTTTAAGCCAAGCTTACAATATATCCCTAACTATTCCGCAAATTACAATAGTTGTTGCCACTTCCATTGCAAGTGCGATTGGTTCACCAGGAGTACCTGGAGTTGGGATAGGAATTTTAGCCTCTGTGTTAGTTAAAATAGGTGTACCGATTGAGGGCGTCAGCCTAATTATGGGTGTTGACCGAATTGTAGACATGGGATGTACTGCGGTGAATGTTGCCGGAGACTTAACAGCAAGTAAGTTATTTAGTAAAACGTAGGATTAATGATGATATTATCCTTTATGGTTTGTCCAGTTGCTGTTATTGACTCAATATTATAGATAAAGCATAAGGAAATATTGGTGAAGAAAGTTTTAATGGCTCTCGGTGTTAAAGGGTTTCTCGTATTATTTATTGTTTTTGTTATTGCAGTTTTCTCTTTTCAAAATGATGATCCCATCACGGTTAGATTTTTCTTTTGGAAATTAATAGAGATACCAAAACTATATTTAGTTCTGGCTTCCACTTTACTAGGTATAATTTTAGGAATTCTAATTACTTTTAAATTTCGCAAGAGTTAAATAAAAATTAATATAACCCTCTCACCACCCTAGTCAGTCGGTTAGAATACTGTTAAGGCAGTCTAATTTATTTCAA
>JAOHMI010000003.1 GCA_028101965.1 Bacteriovoracaceae bacterium | reverse complement strand
TGGAGTAAAAACTAATTCATCAAATCCACTATTTTCAAAATATAAAAGACAAGTTTTATTTTCCAAAACAAATCTTTCTAAATAAATTGGATCTAAATCGATTAACTTGCCTAAATCTGAATTAGCTTTCTGCTTAAAATGCATATAATATTATCTCCCTAAAACTTGAAGCCGCCCGTTCCGCCAATCGGCTTACGGTCCGACGATTCTGCCCCCAGTTTTGCGTAAAGTTAATACTTTTAGATTCGCCACCAAAAATTTCTCGAGTATAGCCTGCTCCCACTGAAATATTTTCTTTAAATATTAGTTTTGAGGACAATTGTAAAGAATCTGCAATTTCTGTATTCAGTAACGCAAGTTCTTCTTCGGATGGGTTTCGAATTAAATAAACACGAACCTGCAAATTGAGAGATGTTGCAGCTGGAATCTTGAAATTTGGCCGGTCATCTCCAATATCATCATCAGCCACCCCCTTGGCAATTCGATACTGGCTTACTCTTTTGGTTTCTAATAGGCTATCCCTAGACCTAATGACACCCACTAAAACTGCATCAGTCTTTTCATTGTGCCCCGTGTATACTCTTAATTTCTTAAATTCACCTAAAACCTTGTAAAACTCTTTCGTGAACTCCGTAGAAACAGAAGGAAGACTGGAGTGGTTATAAAAAGTAGGAATAGAAACCGAGCGAATACCGTATTGCGCCAAAGGATTATTTCGATTTTTGAACCGATATCCACTACAGCTCATTAATAAAAGGATGAATAGTATTGAATATTTCACTATTTTTTTTATTAACTCCGATAAGTTATTCTAATCATAATAGTTTTTCCTATCACTTCAAATAAGCTATACCCAAGAAAAACTAATTGAATTATAACGGGTTCTGAATAGGAATAGAAGCTCAATGAATAAAAAATTAACTCCTCTTTTTCAATCGGATGATGAAGAGTTCGTCTACGGAAATGACCTTAAATCCCAAAGAAGAAGAAGGATGAAAGGGCTCTATTCAAGAAACAAGTCTTCCATGAAGTTTGTTGACCTCATTTATCAATGGAAAAAAATCGTTTCTCCTATATTGGCCGAACACACTATTCCTTTAAAACTTAAAAATAAGACATTATTTATTTTGCTAACCCATTCAATCTTTGGGCAAGAGCTCCAATCAAAGCAAGTTAAAATAATAAAAAAGTTAGAAGCTGCGCTTCCAATATTCAGGCAAAAGATTAAACGATTTAAGTTTATAATTAGTGAGCAGAAACTCGGTGAATTAACTAAAAAAGAAAAGAAATCTAAAGAAAAGAATACCTCTTCAGAGACTGTCCAAGAAAGCTTCAACCCATTCGACCCTGAAGTTTCTCATTGGAAAGAATTCTATCAAAAACACTTTAAGCATATTGAAGATCCAGAATTAGACCAAATGATGCAAAATATTTTTTTACAAACAAAGATATCTAAAAAACCAATTCAATAGATGTTACTTATAATTTCTCTTTGAGGAAATTCAGATAATTTATTAACTTTAATCTGAAAATTTGTCTCTCGAAACATTTCCAACCAAAAACTATTTATTGGAAGTATAAACATAAAAAAGAATTCTCCATCAAGTACCTTTTTTATTTCAACCATCCAATCAATTATTTTCTTGGCTTGTCCCTGTTCCATAAAGCTGCACTGATCTTTTTGATTATTTCCAGACTTCCTGCCTTGTCCATCAATGTAAAAAGGAGGATTACAAATTAAAAAAGTTATTTCTGCTGAGTCTAAATGAGGAAGAGAATTAATAAATATTTCAACAGGCGTCTGATCCACTTTAAAATTATTTATATTCTTCTCGATGAATGACAAAAATTCTAATTGCTTTTCAATGAAAATTACTTTCTTTAGTCTACTTCTAACAGATGGTAATCTCTGAATCATCTCAAGTCCACTGACTCCACAGCCACAACACATATCTATTAAATTAAAATTACGATTAGAAAAGGAATTATTTATTCTCTCTGAAGCAAACTGTGCAAGCAATATCGGGTCTTGAGAGAAATGATAAAAATTGGGTTGTAAGTATTTGATCACAAATTTTCCGATTGATACTTTTTAAATCCTTTTAACTGACTTGTGTTTTCTGAAAAATATATCAAAAAAAGTAAAAAATCGTTGCTATCTTTGATAAATCTGAAGGTCTGAGTTGTATTATTCGAGTCCAGAGAGTCGAGCTCCAGTAACTTGTTATAAATAGAAATTTTTTCACCTTCAAACTTCGCCCATCTTTCTCTAACTTTTTTCTGGAATACTATATTGCCTTCATAGAAAATATTTAAAAATCGATTATTCAAGTTACGATAAAAAAAGTAAAATCTTGGTCTCTGGGGAAGCAATCCAATTAAATATTTACTCTTCTTAAAATAGGAAGCTTGTGGTTTATAAATATTTCGAGACATCATGAGCAACCAAAAATAGGAAAGCTGTTCACTGTATAAAGGATTATTTAGAAATAAATCCTGTAAAGAGAAGACATTCATATTAGGATTTAAATCATCTTGGAAAGAATCTTTATTTTCAGGACTAATAAATTGGAAAAGGAAAAAAGAGAATAAATTCATCATGGGTTCAATTTGCTCAATTTTCTTTAATTTTAACAGCAACTCGATAACAACTTTTTCATCTCTAAGGATTTCTTCTTTCGTTGTAAAACTCGCTTTCTCAAAATGACTAAAATCTCCTCCCATCTTTAATACTTCATAAATAATCTTCTGAATTTTACCAATATTACCTATCTTTTGATATAATACCAAAGCTTCATAAGTTTCGAACAAAGTTAAATGCTCGAGTCCTTTTTTCTGAAGTTGCTGCAATTTTTTATTGATGAGAATTCTTTCGTTTTCGTTTTTAGAGCTAAGCAGATTAAAGTTTAAATCTTCTTCTTTTCTTACTCTTAACGATAGTTTTCTAGAATTTTTTTTCAAACACTTACTGAAAACTCTTTCAACGGCTTGATTTAAATATAAATGCTTAACGAGAAAATCTTTTATCAATAGATAGTTTTGAAAAACCTCTCCATGACAGAATTTCTTAAATTCGAACTCTTCAGCTGTGAAAAAAAACTTAAATCCTAACATCGTTTGTTTTAATTCAATATAATTATTATTGTTGAATTTGTATCGATAGTTTAATGTGCTTTTTTTTTTATAATTGGATTTGTCTGGGCATGGGCAATGCTAATAGGACTAACATTATAAATAAATGAAGACTTAAGAAAATTTTGGATAATTTCTTCTTTATACTTATAGGCTAATGCCGTAAAAACAATAATGATTAAACAGAGAGCATAAATCATTTTATCGTTAAGCCAACCTTTCTTCTGAATCTCAATATATGAAGTTCGAGCAGGAATATCTGTGATCCGACTTTTTCGGCTAAAGTTAAGCTTTATATCTTGACCATCTAGTTCATTCTTTATCTCTTCAAACTTAGACTGCTTGGCTCTCGCTAAAAGTTGATTTTCAGAATCATTTTGAATACGGTTACCAGAATCAACTTCATCAGTAATTGCATCAACATCAATAAACGCATCTTCTTTATAATTCATTTGATTCGCCAACACATCATCTGCTTCGCTAACAGGATTAAACTCTTGACTTTGATCACTTAATAAATATTTTTCAACTAGCTTTTTTTCACGTATATAAAACCAGAATCCATTCCCGCAGGATAGTTCATCCTCGGGCTGTATCTTGCCCTCTTTAAAAAGCTGAATAATTTTAGACTTCTGAACAGGGCCTAAAATCTGCATGCTTCTTGTACGAATTAACCAGTTTTTTTGTTCCATAATTCTTTAATTGCTACTCACTAAGCCAATTAAGCTTGCTAAGTCTTCATCTGTAAATCTTAATCCTGCACTAATTGTGAAACTACGGGCGGTATTGCCTAAGTCTTCTCCACTAACTCGTGTATATAGGATATTCCATAATTTAAATTCCGAGTACAATCTTACGTTTGGACCGAAGTCTTCTTGATAATCAAAGACCTCAACACCACTCCTCGCCCCGATATTAGGGAAAAAGTAGTCAAACCCCAAACCTCCTTTCGTTTCAATGAGTCCTGCACGTATCGCATAACGATTAAATCGTCGACCCACTTGTAAGTTAACCTTTAGGGCAGAGGAGTCTACCTCACGCCTAAGTGTCGTCACTTCATTTCCATCTTCATCCTCTTCAGTAACTTCAGTATTAGTTGTTACTTGTGGCCCAAATGTATTATTAACCACTCCTAACCGAAAAAATCTTTCCGGAGAAGGATAAAGATCTAAATCAAATTGAGTATGTGAACCGTTTAATGAGTTTACACCGGAATAAATAGCAATATCTGTTTGAAAATTATTAACTCGATTTACTAGTCGATTTACTCCAGTCAGGGTTGTTGACACTTGATCAATCACGGCTTCATCCGTTAAAAGTTTTCCAACTGTTCCCTTTCCTGCTTTTACATTCGCAACAATATCACTCATATCTTCCATGGTCTTATTGGCATTTTCCATAATTGGTTCAATTTTAGATAATTGATAGGCAACAGAATCTTTTTCAAATCGGTTTGTCTCAAACGCCAATTGATCTGATAGAGCATGAAAGTTTGTGACCATGTCATCCACTTTCTTCTCATTCTTTTCAACCAAGTTACCAATGCTCTTTGTAATTCTTGCAGTATTATCAGTAATCCGATCTATATTGCCCACAATTTTTCTCATAACATTTTCATTTTTTTCATTGATCATAGATTCACGAATAGCTTGGGCTATTAATTTTACTTCCTCCAGCACATCACCTGCATCTTTACTTAGCTGCTCAAAACCTCCTCCACCTTTGACTGGTAGATATGAGCCCTCCTCTAAACGCAGATCATCTTTTTCTCCAAGATATAAATCAATAAATTTATCGCCTAAAATACCAACACTTTTAATTTTTAGTACAGAGTTTTTAGTTACATTTATATTTTCAATAATTTCAAAAATCAGTAGTGCTTGAGATCCGCTAAGTTCAAGTGATTTAATTCTTCCAGCATTGATCCCTGCAACTTTTATCGAAGAATTAGGATAGATTCCTGAAGCGTCTTCAATGATGGCCCGATACTCGTAGTATCGTCCAAAGCCTGATTTATTGGCGGAAATTTTAATGGTTACTACAATCATCGAAGCAATTGCTAGAAGTGTAAGTAAACCAACTTTAAACTCGTTCAATTTATTTCCTTAAGGCTTATCCTTTTTTTCTCCAAAATATTGAAAAAAAGAAGTTTCACCTAAATTAATTTTTAACTAGTTAGTTTAATTATAGAAAATTACAGATCCAGAAATCTTCGAATGATAGGATTTTCCGATTTCTTGAATTCTTGAGTTGGTAAGTGCTCTACTACTTCTCCCTGTTCAAGGAAAGCAATATAGTCTGAAATCCTTAAAGTAGCGGCTATATCGTGAGATATGATGACTGATGTCATTTTTCGTACTTGTCCGAGTGCTGCAGTCGATAATATCAAATCATCTACCATATGAGTCGTGATTGGATCAAGTCCAGTTGTGGGTTCATCATATAACATGACTCGAGGAGAGAGTGCTAAGGCTCTGGCCAGGCCAACTCTCTTTCTCATCCCTCCACTTAATTCACTCGGAAGTTTATCGAAGGACTCATCAGTAAGTCCCACTGAATGAAGTAATTTATGGACTTTATCTTTAATCTCTTCCAAATTAAGCGAAGTAAATTCCTTTAATGGAAAGGCTACATTTCCAAATGATGACATGGAATCAAATAAAGCGGCGTATTGAAAAACCATTCCAAAGTTTTTTCTAAACTCTCTAATCTGCAATTCAGACATATTTGCCATGTCTTCATCTAAGACTCGTATATGTCCCTCAGTTGGTTTAAGAATTCCTAAAATATGTTTTAAAAGAGTCGATTTACCTGCACCAGAAAATCCTAAGATAGTTGTTATTTTTCCTTCATGAATTTTAAAGTCAACTTCCTTTAAAACACTATGTGTGCCAAAAGTTTTTGTGACTTTTTGGAATTCAATGGCGTAATGTATCTCTGATTCGCTCATAATATTTTAGTTAAAATACTCGTCAAGAAAAAGTCCACAACTAAAACCATCACCATCCCCCAAACAACTGCTAAATTCGTACCTTTCCCAACACCTTCTGCCCCACCTTTTACTTGAAACCCTTGGTATGTTCCTATAACACTAATTAAAAAACCAAAGACAAATGACTTTACCAAACCTTCGTAGACCATTCCCATGCGCATAAAATCACTTAATTTTGAAAAGTATAAAACATCATCAATAAGAAGTAGTTTGACCCCAATAACCCATGATCCAATATTGGCAATTAATATAAATATCGCCGCTAAAAGAGGCATTGAAATCATGCAAGCTAATACTCTCGGTACGCCCAGATATTGAACACTATTTATCCCCATACATTCAAGGGCATCAATTTGCTCTGTTACTTTCATGGTTCCAATTTGTGCGGCCATGGCCGCTCCACATCGACCTGCCACTACGAGTCCTGTAAAGACTGGGGCTAACTCTTTTGCTACCGAGATAGCAACAATTGGTCCAATAAACGAATCTGCATTTATGACCGAGAAACCAATATAAGTTTGGTACGCAAAAACCATTCCTGAAAAAGATGAAGTAAGGATTATAATAAAAAGAGATTTATTACCAATAAAGTAGATTTGTTCCCAAAGTAATTTATGACGATATGGTGAACGCATTCCCCAATAAAATAAAGTTCCAATATAGGAAGAAAACTTCCCCATGGCTTTAATATTAGTCAGGACTACTTTTCCTAAACTCTCTATAAAATTAATATTAAATCGTTTAATATACTCCATCTGCATTTGATTATACGATAAACTGAAGATCAATAGCAAAAATGGATTAAGTGTACTGTAAAAATCAGATATTTGTGGTACAGACCTTCCATGAAAACAATTTTAAAAATCAACACTTTCAATATTGCCTTAGCCATCTTTATAATTTTGTGGGGAGCGTGGGTTAGACTTTCAGGCTCTGGCGCTGGATGCGGCAGTCACTGGCCACTTTGCAATGGAGAGGTCATTCCTCTTGACCCAAGCTTAAAAACATTAACCGAGCTTTTTCATCGATTAACTACTGGTGTTTTTGGAATAACCGTTATTGCTAATTGTTATTTTTCTTTTAAGAATTTTGGGAAGTCTCATCTGGTTACTAAAGCAAATTTACTGGTTTTTATCATTACAATTATTGAATCACTAATTGGTGCTTTCTTAGTAAAAAAAGGTCTTGTGGCCAAAGATACTTCTCACATGAGAGCTTTCGTCGTGGGACTTCACTTAATTAATACCTACTTTCTATTAGCAAGTTTAGTTTGGGTGCAGGACCTTGCCACCAGTGGAAATGCTTTATCGAAGAAATATAAATTCCATTGGCAAAGTGTCTTGATTGTCATTTTATTTATATTAGTTGGATCCACTGGTGCTATCACCGCTTTAGGTAATACTCTTTTTCCAGACACATCTTTAATAGAAGGCATGGCAAAGGACTTTGACCCCAACTCCCCTCTTCTCATTCAACTAAGGTTTTACCATCCAATAATAGCAGGAATATTATGTCTCAGTTTACTTTATTGGAACTCCACCCTTAAATTTAGTCAAAACTCTTTCCTATCAAAATCATTCTTTTGGCAAATTATTCTTATGGTGACTTTTGGAATAATAAATTGGTTAATGATGTCTCCTTCATGGGGAGCTATTATTCATTTATTTCTGGGTGATATGCTGTGGATGTGTTTTCTGTATTTAGAGTTTAATCGAGATTAGATTTTTATATATATGAAAAAAATTCTTATCTTTTGAGTAATTACATATAAAAAATAATCGTAACTATAACATGTATATAATTAGATACAAATAGAATTTGCCTTTTTCGCCTAGAATCGACATTAAAGCTTTAAGACTTCTTGGAGGCAAAATGAAATTTATATTTATAATATGTATATCAGTTTTTTCAATAACTTCTTTTGCACAATATTTCTCTTACCAAGAATCACGAACGGGTGAAGTTGCCTGCGGAGGAAAATATAGATCTTATCATGAATCAAGAACTGGTGAGGTTTGTTGTGGAGGTCTTTATTCTGGATACCATATTTCTCAAACAGGAAAAGTTTGTGCTGGTGGATATTTTCCAAATGGCAAAAATTAATTTTCCGTTGGGTCGATAATAAAACAAAGACATTTTCAGGTAAGATATTCTAGCTGAAGTCTAGGCATCTGCATTGAACACAAGACAGCATAAGGATGAATATCTTTACCAATAAAACGATAAAAACTTTCAGGATTCTCATCCCATAAATTAATCACATCTCCTTCTTGACAAAAATTTACATCTTCGACTTGAGGGAAAAATAAAAATGTCATATCCATATTTACTCTACCAAAGAACTGACCACGTTCTCCATTTAATTCAAATGGATGATTTGAAATTGAAAGCGGAACTCCATCTGCATAGCCTAAGTTAATAACAAGAAGAATTCCATCTTCAGGTAATTGACTTAGTCCATAACTACATCTCTCCCCTTTTTTCACCGTTCTCTTTGATAGAATCTTGCAAGAGATAGTACTTACCATTTTCGAATTCCAAGAGGAGCGGGCTTCTTTTTGCAACATCGAACTAGGACCATAGAGAATTAAACCAGGGCGAATATGGGTTTCCTCCAAAGCAACTCCTTGCTCAATCGCACCTGAATTGGCCATAGATGTATGATTAATCTTAACGGCATGAGATTGAAAAAATTTTTTAATTTTTCCAAATATGGTATATTGATTTGTTACGGAAGTATTTCGCTCTTTAACAGAATAAGAGTATCCAAAGTGTGACATCAGATGATGAATTTTAGTTATCCCTCGCTGATTAAATAATTTCAAAATTTGGCCAAGATCTTTTTCTTCAGTATCAAAACCTAACCGATTCATGCCTGTATTAAACATTAAATAGAGAGGTATACTCGCATTATTATTTTCATTAAAATTTAAAAGAGACTCTAGTTGAGAAATATTATGGACAACTGGAATTATTCTATTTTCCGCATAGAGACTCCAATCCATATTTTTTTGAACCATAAATAAATCTGAAAATACGATAAACTCCGCTTCAAGAAAAGGAAGTCTCTTTCTAGCAAAATTAGCTTCTCTTAAAGAAGCAAAGCCGAAAAAGTTAATTCCTTTTTCGAGATTTGCAAACTTCACGATAGGCAGCTCTCCATGCCCGTAAGCATTGGACTTCACCATAAAAATTATTTCATTATTAGGAGCTTTTTTTTTTAATAAATCAAGGTTGAAACCTAAGTTAGGAAGATTGATAATTCCATTTCTTGTGGGTAAAGAATTATCATTAGTGGTCAAGTGGCCTCTCTTTATTTCTCGAAATTCCTATCTTTCTAGTTTTAGAGTCATTAATTAACTTCTCCGCTTCATTTTCATTAATCGAATTAAATTTTTCATTCAGCCTGTTTATGATTTGCACTGATGAAGGAGAGAGAAAATTAAAAGAAAAAGTAAACTGATCAATCACAATATTCGGATCTGCAAAATACTTATAAAAAGGAAAAGTTTGAAGAAAACTTTTTAGACTAGTTAGACTTTGAGTTATCCCCTCGTTAGGGATCAAAAACAAAAGTTGAACCATGCTATGATTAGTAAATGTGATTCCAGGGTGTACATTCTCTTTAAGTTCTTGCTCCAGATCTTTATAAAAATTATCCCAAAAAAATCGATTATTAAATTTTGTAATTTTCTCCACCAAAGGACTTAAATCGCATTCAACTAATCTAAAATTAGAGTTCTTTTGAAAATACTGGATATCATCTAAATCTTGTAAAAAAGCAGAGGTCTGTATAAAGCCAGACTTATTCTTCGTTCTTTCAATTGCTTTTAAATTTTGTTGCGAAAAAACTAGTGACAAAAAACTCTCTAATTCTTGCCATGGAAAATCTTGCATAGTCTCTTCGTTAAAACGAGCTATCAATAATGCAGATGGGTGAGAGCTTTCTTGATAAATATTTATTATCCTTACCTTATGATCAATTAAGTCCATGGCCACTTGTTCAGCCATATCAATAATATTTTCTTCCATACCGCTAACTTGCTCATTTGTGGCCCATAAAGTGGGAAGAGAAATATATTTGGCATTTTTGCTGATAGGTGAGAATAATTTTTGTCTATTTGGTCCCAGCACATAGATACCAAATTTTAAGCAATCATCAAGTCTTGCTATAGTTTCAATAACAGCATGCTTAAACTCATGTTTTCTTAATTTCTCTTTAAAGGTATCTTTTAAAAAATTCAATTTTTCCGATTGTAAAACCAACCGGTTCGCCTCATTACTCTCCAATGAAAGTTTTGAATTTCGACTTTGTAACCTGGTTACTGTTCGCGCATATTGCTCCACTTTATTGGTTAATGATATTTCATGATTACGACGAATTAAAATTGATTTGACTTGGCCAATTAAATCAAACTCTTTTTGGATTGTTCCATAATGGTTAAAATGAAAAGTAGAATTTAAAAGTGGCAATGTTTTATGAGAGAAGTAAAAGGCCATTGGCAACTCACCTTTCTCAACTTTGGGATGATTTTTTAAAACCAAAGTTCCTTGAGACATTCTTTTTACATCAAAAATGGTTAAATCAGGAGTGAAGGACAACGATGTGGCCCAGAACTCATCGAGAGACTCAAAAAATGTTGGGAAAACTCCAACTTCTCTCAGCGCTTCTGAGATGCTCTTAGCTTCTGCAATGTCTTCCATGACTAGTGCGACCGATATTTCCTGTGGGCCAACCATAAATCCTCCTAAAAATGGTTTAGACCAATATTCAAAATTAAAAACTCCTATGCTGATCAAAACCTCAATTATTAAAAAATACTTTTCGTATTTATTAATAAAATCGATTTTACATCCAAAGGGCTTAGAATTTATCCAATTGGCTTTAGGCTGAATAGAATTAACAAATCTCGTTAAAAACTATTGCCTTGTGTTATTATCAAGTACTTAGTTAATTTTGACAAGGATTTGCCATGAATTCTTGTAGAATCTTTAGAGATGTCTGAAAATTATCCGCCGGCAGTGTCCGACTAATAAGATCCATTTTTTTTTGTCTCTGCTCAAAAAGCGTTTTTAACTCTGACATTTCAAGTACTTTGGTCAATGGTCGATCGTGCTGAATTGCTCTTTCCAAGCAAAGTGAAGGATCTTCCTTGAAATGAAATAACCCTACATTCTTCATTTCCAGGTTTTTAATATCTCCAACGGAGTAGTTATCAAGGGTTCCTCCCCCTAATACGACTAGGGAGTTAATTTCCTTTTGTAGTAACTGGCTTAATGCACTCAACTCCATATGACGAAAAGCCTTAAGTGAGTTGCGGTCTACAAAAAAGGATGAATTCTCACTAGGTGTGAAATTTTTTTTAAGGTGTTCATCTAAATCAATAATTGATAGAGAATCAAATAAACCAGATTGATGACAAAATTTAAGAAAAGTTGATTTGCCACTACAAGATTGACCAGCAATAAGTATATGCATATTAACTAGCAGCCTATCATATAAAGGCAAATGAGAAAATAAAATGGATGATAAGATGAAAGATTTTAAATATACATTAAGGGAGAATAAACCCATGGCTAAGAGTTCTTTTGATAAAACCCAAGAGGCGAAATATGAAGGTATCTTCCCTTTAAAATATTTCATTAATGATAGGAAGGTTGATTTTAATTTAAACAAGGAAACACCCTGGGTTTTATCCTGTTTAAAGCAATTAATCGGTCACTTAGATATTGACGATCAGACCCAAGCGCTTGAAGAATCACGTTTGGAACTAAATTTTTCATTAACCAAAAAATATAAACACGAATATGGTGATGTGCTGATACTGCAGGGTGAATTGGAGCTTAGTTTCACGACTTACTGTGTGAAATCCTTACAGACTATGAATGAGTCTCTCTCACTACCCATTAACTGCTGTTTTTTACATCAATCCTATCAAGAGAAAGAGGAATTTGCTGATATTATTGAGATTTTTGTTGATGGGAACATCTTTGAACTCTTTTTTTACAATGACTTGAGTGTGGATGTAAAAGCCTGTATTGACGAAATTATTGAAGTAAACAAAAGTCCCTACCCGACCAAGGTAGATGAAACATCCCATGAGATCCATAACCAGCCACCCACCACAACTAAACAGTGAAAGAAACTAGACAATTCTTTTAATATACTGTATAACTTCTTGCTTTATTTAAATCTTAAGATAAAAGAAAGTTTTATTAATTATTATATAGATTAACTCGGAGGGCCTATGGCCGTACCTAAGAAAAAAACAAGTGTAAGTCGTAAAGGAAAGCGTAAAGCTGGCCAACATCATAAACTTTATCGGAATCATCCAATGAAGTGTCCAAATTGTGGTGATTTTACTATGCCTCACAATGCATGTCCAAGTTGTGGAACTTACAAGGGTCGAGAAGTATTTACCGTTAAAGTTAAAGAGACAGAAGAAGATAACGTTCAAACAGAAGGTTAATCTTCCCGTCACACACAAAAGTCTCACAAAAAAAGAAGAGGAATTCAATTCTCATCTAACAGCTTTTGAATAAAGGCTCGATATTGACTTTCCTCTTCATTTTTTCTTTTAAGGGTTCCAAGTCATGAAAAAGCTCGTCCTTCTCTTTCCTGGTCAAGGATCACAGTATGTATCCATGGGCAGTAATCTTCCTCAAGAAGCAATTAATTTTTTTTCTATTGCAAGTGAAGTTCTCGACATTGATTTAAGAGATTTGTGCTTCAATGGACCTCAAGAAACACTAAACCTTACCAAGTATACTCAGCCAGCATTATTAACTCACTCTATGGCTTTAGCACATATGCTTCTCAATGAAATACCTGAAGAAAATGTAAGTAAAGTTATAGGCCACTCTATTGGAGAATATTCAGCCTTATGTTGTGCAGGAGTCTTTGACCTCAAAACAGCGGTTAGTCTAGTTCATAACCGAGGTCTTTTTATGCAAGAAGCAGTTCCCGCTGAAAAAGGAGCAATGTATGCTTTGCTTAAAGTACCCGCAGAAAAGATAAATGAGATTATAAATTCAGTTAAGACTAAAAATGAATCTTTTTCAGTGCAAATTGCCAACTACAATGCTGAACAACAGATCGTTATATCTGGCTTAAAAGAGGATTGTGAAGAATTTATCAAAGCCTTAGAAGAAAAGATGGAAACACCGTACAAGGCAGTGCCTTTAAAAGTTAGTGCTCCCTTTCATTGTAAACTGATGATGCCGGCTCAAGAAAAAATGCAAAAACTTCTTAATACAACTAATTTCAATCCGAATAAATTTGACTACATTGCAAATATCGATGCAAATGTGTATCCAATTAATACTTCCACTGAAAACATAAAAAGTAATTTAATAAAACAGGTCACGGGCAGTGTCTTATTTTATCCCTCTTTAAATCATTTCGATGAAGATTGTCTCTATGTTGAAGTAGGAGCAGGAAAAGTCCTATCAAATATTTTACGAAAGTATAACCGCAGCTTTAAAGTTGTCCCCCTTGATTCTGAAAACTTTGGGGAGACTATTAAGGATATCAAAGGATTGATGAATGAATAATTATATCGTGGTTACCGGAGGTAACCGAGGAATTGGTTGGGACATTTGTAAAAGTTTATGCTGCAAAGGTTTTTCTGTTCTTCTCGGAAGTAGAAAAGTAGATCAAGCCCTGCATGAAAAGATCTCGGCTGAAATTGATCCAGCATATAAAGAAAATATTATTCCCTTTATTTGTGATTTAGGAAATCTGGATGAAACCAAGGAATCTTTTAAATCCCTTTGTACGGAGCGCTCAATTACAAATATTTCAGCATTAATTAATAACGCAGGAATTTCAATTGATCACTTAGCCTTAAGAGCAAAAGAAAATGATATTAATCTAATACTCGATACAAATCTCACCTCTACAATTAAACTCACAAACCATTTATTAAGATTTCTTTTAAAAGCACAAGATGGTGCTTCTGTGGTGAATATGAGTTCTGTGGTTGGGTTAATGGGCAACTTATCTCAAAGCACATACGCAGCTTCTAAGGCGGGAATTATTGGCTATACCAAATCCATGGCCAAGGAATATGCTGGAAAAAATATTCGCTTTAACGCTATTTGTCCCGGTTTTATTCAAACAGCGATGACAGATAACTTATCAGAAAAAGCTAAGCAAAACTACTTGGATCAAATCCCTCTTAAACGCTTGGGAAGTGGTGAAGATGTAGCAAATTTAGTCCATTTTCTCATCTCAAAACAGTCATCTTACATTACTGGGGAGACCATAAAAGTGGATGGTGGACTTTACATATAATAATAAAATAATTGTGCATTTAACGTTTAATTGTTGTATATATAGGCGTTAATAAATTTAGACTAAAACCGAATTTACGGAGGATTACGATGAGTTTGGAAGATAAAGTAATTAAATTAGTTAGTGAAGTAACAAAATCTGAAGCAGCAAATATTTCAGCTGGTACAAGCCTAATTGATGACCTCAATTTAGATTCGCTTGATATGGCAGAAATGATGATGAAAATGGAAGATGAATTTGGGATTGAGATTCCAGAAGATGAGACAGAAAATCTTAAAACAATCGGTGATGTCACCAGTTTTCTTAATTCTAAACAAGTAAACTAAATCACATAAAACTATCTAATATAATTTAAATACATTTTATCTTTTTTATAGGACTTCAGGTCAAAAAAGATAAAATGTATTTGCCTATTCTTTACATCTATTCTCCCTTCATTCAATATGCTATTGTATTCACAATTATTTAAATCAACCTAAAGTATTATTCACAAGGCGAAGCGTATGAGTCATGAAAGCACACCTCAAGTTTTGAATCGGGTTGCCATCACAGGTATGGGTGGAATCTGTGGGTTAGGAAGCACCCTGAATGAAATTTGGCCCAACCTTATTTCTGGTAAATCAGGTATTTCTCATATAGAGGAATTTACGGATGATAAACTTTTTCCAATTAAATTTGCCGGGATAGTAAAAAACTTTACCTTAAACCCCGACATTTTATCGGAAAAAGAACAACGAAAATATGGTCGGTTTCTTCTTCTTGCTTTGCAAGCTGCAGATGAAGCTATGAGCAATTTAAATCTCATGCAATCTTATGAACCAGATAGGATTGGCTCCATTATTGGAACAGGAATGGGAGGGTTTGATTTATTAGAATCTAACTATAAACAATTTTTTGAAAAAGGTGCTCGAAGAATAAATCCTTTTTTAATCCCCGGAATAATTCCAAATATGACACCTGGGCTTTTCTCGATTCTCCATGGATTTCATGGAATCAATTATTCCGTCTCATCAGCTTGTGCTTCTTCCGGACACGCACTATCTGCTGCCGCTAACGAGATACGTTTAGGAACCCATGATGCCATCATTTCAGGAGGAACGGAATCTGTTGTCACAGGTATTACTCTCGGCGGTTTCAATCAAATGAAAGCTCTAGGAAAAGGGTTTGATGATGTAACCAAAATCTCTCGCCCCTTCGATAAAGACCGCTGCGGGTTTGTCATGGGAGAAGGAGCTGGAATATTAGTTCTCGAAAACTATGAAAAAGCTAAAAAACGAGGAGCACCCATTCTGGCAGAACTAGTCGGCTATGGTTCTAGCTCTGATGCACACCATATCGCTGCTCCTCATCCTGAAGGAAAGGGAGCAATGACGGCCATGCTCAATGCCATGAGAAATGCAGACCTAAGGCCAGAACAAATTGATTATATAAATGCTCATGGAACCAGTACTCCACTTGGAGATAAAATTGAAGTGCAAGCGGTTAAAAAAGTATTTGGAGACCATGCTTATAAACTGGCCATGACCTCAACAAAATCCAGTATCGGTCATTTATTAGGGGCCGCTGGTGGAATTGAATCGGTCCTTTGCATTAAAGCAATGATGGAAAATACTATTCCTCCAACCATAAACCTAACCAATCCTGACCCTGAGTGTGACCTAAATTTTGTTCCAAATGTTGGAATAAAAAAAGAATTAAACTATGTTCTCAATAATACTTTTGGATTTGGTGGAACCAACTCAACTTTAATTTTTAAAGCCCAGTAAAGGATAATTATGTCTTACTTAAAGAATTATGACCCTGAAGTAAATGATCTCATTCAAAAAGAAACTTTACGCCAGCAAAATGGCTTAGAGTTAATTGCCTCTGAAAACTATGCCTCTAAAGCCGTTATGGAAGCCTGTGGTAGCGTATTAACCAACAAATATGCAGAAGGCTTACCAGGGAAAAGATATTATGATGGGTGTGAGTTTGTTGACCAAATTGAGACGATGGCCATTGAAAGAGCAAAAAAATTATTTAAAGCCGATTTTGCGAATGTTCAGCCTCACAGTGGAGCGAATGCTAACTTAGCTGCTTTTTTTGCAACATTAAATCCTGGTGATTCATTCTTAGGAATGGACTTGAGCCAAGGTGGGCATTTAACTCACGGCTCTCCAGTTAACTTTTCCGGAAAAGTTTATAAAGCATTTCATTATGGATTGGACCTAAATACTGAAAGAATTGACTACAATATTATCGAAGACATGGCGAAAAAACATAATCCAAAAATGATTATCGCAGGTGCGAGTGCTTATCCAAGAGTGATCGACTTTGAAAAAATTGCCCAAATAGCAAAACAATGTAATGCTACTTTATTGGTTGATATGGCCCATATCGCAGGCTTGATTGCAGCAGGTGTTCATCCAACTCCTATTCCTCATGCAGATATAGTAACGAGTACAACTCACAAAACCTTAAGAGGTCCACGTTCGGGAATTATTCTGGCCAAAAATTCTGAGGACGAAAAACTTCATAAAAGATTAAACTCTGCTGTTTTTCCTGGTCTCCAAGGAGGTCCCCTTGAACATGTCATTGCTGGAAAAGCTGTGGCATTTAAAGAAGCACTTTCTGATGATTTTATATCCTATCAAAAGCAGGTCGTTGTTAATGCACAAGCTTTAGCAGCTGAATTAGTTAATCAGGGTGCAGAGCTCGTATCAGGAGGAACTGATAATCATCTCATCTTGTTTAAGACAGACTCATTTAATCTTTCAGGAAAAGAGGCTTCAATTTTATTGGATAATTGTCATATCACATGCAACAAAAATATGGTTCCAGGCGATAAGAGATCACCATTTGTCACATCTGGAATTAGGTTAGGTTCGGCGGCGATTACAACCAGAGGTTTTACCCAAGAAGATTGTAAATTAATTGGAGAATTTATTGGGAAGGTTTTAAAGAATCCTAATGATCAAAAGATTCACACTGAAGTGAAAAATGAAATTCACAAACTTTGTGAAAAACACCCAATTTATGAAAATTGATGTTGTGCTAAATAAATTAACGCAATAAAAATAAGAATATTTTTGACGATAAGTGCCATTAAGTTGTCCCCGAAAATTTTGTGTGTCGAAAAAGAATGGTAGTGCCTGTATAAATATTAGTCAATTATTTTTACAATCAATTCCCCCTTGAATATGCAAGAGAGAAACGTTATTTTATCAGCTCAACCATAGCGAAAAAGAATGAACTGTCCAAACTGTCTTAAAGATAACACAAAAGTACTCGACTCTCGTCATCTGAATGAGGGCCGTGCAATTCGAAGGCGAAGATCTTGTCCTTCATGTGGTAAGCGTTTTACCACTTATGAAAGGTATGAAATTAATTTACCAAATATTATTAAACGCGATGGCCGGCGAGAGGAATACAAAAAAAACAAAGTTCTTGGAGGCTTAGAAATTGCATGCCAAAAAAGACCTATTCCCACCGATGAAGTTATTAACATGATTAATCAATTGGAAAAAGATTTAATGGATCTTAGCCTACGCGAAGTCCACTCTTCTTTCATTGGAAACAGAATTATGGGGTACCTAAAAAAACTTGATCCTGTTGCCTATATAAGATTTGCAGCAGTCTACCGAAAATTTCAGGATATAGATGACTTTGTTCACAAAATCCAGGATAGTAAGAACAATCCGAACTACTTAATGCATGAAGGTAAAAATGAGCAATAACCAATTAGACAAAGAATTCACGCATCACTTTAATGAAGAATGCTTCTTCCTTTGTGCTCAATTTCTCTATCAATTTCAATTGCCCATCTTTCAAGAAGTCATTGAAAGGTTTTCTACTTTTACTGAACCTTCATCGACCGAAAGTGAACTTGAGGATCTCAAACTATCCTTCCAAGATTTCCTCTATTTAAAAGGCGTTGATCTCGAAGAGTTCTTACAGAAAAATATCTTACTCCTCTTTTTCTATACGTTGAGAAATACCAAAACCATTAACCAACAGGTTGCTAAAGTTTCATCCTCAGAAAGCAAAATAAATAAAGTTGATTTCGCTATCATATCACTGGCCAAAACTTTAGCTGAAGTAAGTGCACTTGACCGAACTCAGGTCATCAATTACGCTATAAATTCTTCCAAGAAATTTGGGCATGAAAAAAATTATAAATTTGTAAATGCTATTTGTGATAAAATAATTTAGGAGAATTATGGAAAGAATTGAAACTAAAAACTATTCTTCCAACCATCAATTTTATTCCCAATTCGATTACAAAACCCGCGGTATAGTTTGGATTACTCAAGAGCCAATTAATTTCTCCACTCCTTTTCTCTATGAAATAAATTATCTTTTAGATAATCTATTTTTGAAATCACTTCGAGACCCAGATAAAGCTAAGAAAAATAAGAGTAATTTACTATGGGCAAAATGTTTTGGTCAGGATTTCTTTGTTAGTCACCTTGTTCAAGACCCAAAGAATATGCTCAACTCCTTGAATATTCATTTAAATATTGCAGCTAGCCGTTTAGCGAATGATGAGAAAATTGCTTACTTAATTGAGCCTGAAATTAATAACCGAAAAGAATCTATAAAAAAAGTGGAATGGGAAATCAAAAAAAATCTTGAGAAAAATAATAAGACAGTAAAAATATTCTCATTGCTTTAACTCCCTAATACTTTGAAGAGTCCCTCCTGAAATACCGATAAGAAAGTATGATCTTAAGTATTAATAATAGCTTGATATTATCTTTATTTTTAATATTGTCTCATTTAGTAATCACTAACTCTGCCGTTGCCTTTGATGAGGAAAGTATTTCTCGGGCGATTAAAAACTGCTCCTTTCCTGAAGTTCCGAACTTTAAGAATACTAATGAAATTCAAGCCTATTGGTTTCAAAGAAAAAAACATTTCAAAGATGAGCTAATGAGAAACTATCGACAAAAATATGAACTTGAAGGAAAGCAAACTACTATTGAATTACTGGAAGAAGGTATTGATGATGAAATGAACAACCTTATGCTTTTCCCTGATTTAACCAAACCTCTACATGAACAAAAAGAAGCGGCCATTCAACTAGAAATTAAATTAAGTAAATTAGAAGAAGAACTTCAAGATTTACCAGCACTGCTAAACGCTAAAACTAAAAAAGAAATTGCGCTTGAAGAAGCTAATGCCAAAAAAGCGAAAAAAATAGAAGAGAGAAGCAGAAAAGCAAAGAAGAAAAGAGAGGAAGAACAAATATCTGATACTATCGATCATAATAATGAATTATACATTTTTAATATGAGCCGTTTTGATAATGCAAAAATTAAAACTCAAGAATTTCCTCCCACTAGCACTGACCTCTCACAACCTTTTCAAATGACCACACTTATCAAGCCATCATCGCTAGAAAAGATGAATAAAAATATAGCAGTTCAAAATGGATCGATGGTGAGTAAAGGGAAATATACTGATGAGGTAAAACAAAAACTTGTGAATGACATCATTGAAGAAGTAAATTTTGATATCAAAGATTTTTATTTTCATTACAAGAATAATGGAGGAAATATAATTTCACCAACTGACCTTGCTCGAATAGATAATGAATATCGTAAATTTATTGTTAATAAGATTAGACTAAAATTCCCAAATAGTTCCTCTAACATAATCAACCTTTTTGAAAGAACTCTTTCGCCATCTGATGATTATATCTTTTTTACTCAAAGAGAACTATATAAAGAGCTTCATTGGATAGAAAACGCACCAGAATTGGCTAGCCAAAAAATTGCGGAACACCTAGAGCGGAAACTGGCCGCTGATCTACTAGAGTTTTTCACCTTTACAAGAGTCAACCCAACCGCAAGATTTAATATAAAACCATCTGAAATTTTTAATAGTGGACAATTGGCAAGAACTCCCATCACCCCTAATGAGCGTATACTTCTAAACTCAGAAAAAGATTACATGTATATTTCAAAACAAAACTTAATCATAGGAGAAGTTAAAAGTTTTACAGGAGGAAGTAGCGAGGTCTTAAATAAAATTTTAAGGCAAATACGAAAGAATGGGGAATTAGCAAATTTTGTGATAAGAAATGATTTTGCTCAGACCGCTGAAATGAGACTTCATTTTCCCTTTGGACTATACGATGAGATGAATATCAGACAAATGTATGAAGCAGCAGAAGAAGCAGGAATAAAGCTAGTTATTGAGTATAAATAATTTACTAATGTGTATAATGTTTAGACTAGAAAATAGTTTTCAAAAGAAATGATATTTTGTTAAACATAGATAAACTAAAGAAAAAAAGGATTTACAATGCCTAGCAATATAAAAGGAAAAGATCTGCGTAATGATCCCCGTATACTCAAAGCACTTGAGCTCATTGATGAAGCGGTAAAAGACCAACAAAAAAACTGTCATAAATTGCATGGACCTAATCCTGAATTTGAAAATTCTTATAAAGAGCTTTTAAAAGAATTCGGCAAACTTCGTGGTGCAAATGTCTTTTACCCATATATTGGATCAGGGATCGGATCAGGACCGTTTGTTGAATTAATGGATGGATCAACAAAATATGATTTTATTACAGGTATTGGTGTTCACTATATGGGACATTCCCACCCTGGTGTTATCAAAGCGGAAGTTTTAGGCGCACTTGCCAACACCACAATGAGTGGTAATCTTCAGCAGAATGCTGACAGTGTCGAATTGTTTGATCTCATCGTGAAAGAAGCGAAGAAGTATGGGGCAAATTTAGATCATCTTTTCTTAACAAGCTCAGGAGCAATGGCGTGTGAGAATGCCCTCAAGATGGCATTTTCAAAAAAGAGTCCTGCTTACCGTGTCTTAGCTTTTAAAAAATGCTTTATTGGCAGAACAATGGCCCTAGCGCAAATTACAGACAAAGCCGCTTATCGAAAAGGTTTGCCGCAAACTCTTCATGTGGATTATTTATCGTTCTATGATGAATCTGACCATGAAGGCTCGATTAAAAGAGTTGAAGATGAACTAAGCAATTACTTTAACCGTTACCCCACAGAATATGCGGCAATTTGTATGGAGTTAATACAAGGTGAAGGCGGTTACTTCGTTGGTAATGAGGATTTCTTCAAAGCTATTATCAAGAAGTGTAAAGAACATAACGTTACAATCATCGTAGACGAAGTTCAGTCATTTGCACGAACAGAAAAATTGTTTGCCTTCCAATACTTTAATTTAGATAAAGAAGTCGACATAGTTACATTCGGAAAAAATACTCAAGTCTGCGGGACTCTCTATAATGCTGATCATAAACCACCCCCAGGTCTCATTTCTCAAACTTTCACTTCAAGTAATTCGGCCATTAGTGCTGCTAAATTTATAATCCAAACAATTATTGAAGAAAATTACTTAGGCAAAGATGGTAAAATTAACCAAATCCATGAGCACTTTAGCGGTAATTTGAAAAAACTCTCTGAAAAATACCCTGACAAGCTTCAAGGACCCTTTGGAATTGGAAGCATGGTTGGTATGACTTTGTTCGGCGGAGATTTCGAAAAATCTAAAAAGTTTACCATAAAGCTATTTGAAAATGGCGTATTAAGTTTTATTGCTGGTAGTTTACCAACTAGAGTTCGATTTCTGGCCCCCGTTGGTGCGGTGGAAATGTATCACATTGATGAAGTCTGTGAACTAATAGAAAAAACTTTAGTCGAAATTGAATAGGATTCAAACATGTTTGTTATAAGACCCATTAATCAAAAAGATCATCAAGGATTGATGGAGCTTATCATAGACTCTGGCCATGGATTAACTAGTTTACCTAAAGATGAGGAAGTCATCTTAAACAAAATTAAACTTTCAGAACGATCTTTTATTCATCGCTCTGATCGTCCTTCTGGTGAATTATATTTATTTGTCATGGAAGAAATTTTCACAGGTAAAATCGTGGGGGTTTCTGGTATCATTTCGAAAATAGGCGGATTTGAACCCTATTATTTTTATCGCTTAAACGAAGAAGAGTATTCTTCTGAAATGCTTAAAACCACCAAAAAAGTTCGTTCTCTCCACCTAGAGGCTATACATTCAGGACCAGCTGAAATTTGCTCTCTCTTTTTAAAGAAAGAATTTAGAAATTCACAAAATGGTCGATTCCTTTCACTTTCACGCTTTTTATTTATGGCAAATGATAGGAAATACTTTGAAGATAAAGTTATCGCTGAAATGCGTGGTGTAGTAAATGAAGAGGGAGTCTCACCTTTTTATAATGCAGTTGGAGCAAATTTTTTAAATATTGAATTTACTAAAGCAGATTTTTTATCGCTAAAGTCTAAGAAATTTATTGATGAATTAATTCCTAAATATCCTTTAATTGTCGACTTATTGCCTGAAGAAGCTCAAAAAGTTGTGGCTCAAGTTCATCCTCAAACAGCACCAGCTAAACGGATCCTTGAAAAAGAAGGCTTTTCCTTTTCTGGTTTGGTGGGCGTGTTTGAGCCAGGCCCAGTATTAAAAGCAAATTTAGACGAAGTTCGAACTATTCGAGAGTCGAAAGTTGGAATTATTGCTGACATAGCCAAAGCTGAGTTTGAAGGGAAAATGCAAATTCTTTCTCGGTGTGGTGAAAACTTTAAAGCATCCCTCGGTCATATTCAAGAAATTCCCGATGAAGCGAATGAACAAGCCGTTCGAATTGAAGCGGTTACGGCAGCTGGTTTAAAACTCAAACTAGGAGACCCTATCCGCTATGTAACTTTTAGACCAGAAGAATCCTCTTAATAAAAGGTACCTTTCAATTTAAAACCAAAGATACTATCAAAGATGTTAGCATTAAACGAATAATGTGCCCCTAAGTCCTTTGAGTTTAAAACTTTTTCTTCATAAAATTTAATTAATCTTTTTCTCTCTTTACTGTTAATTTTTTTAACCCAAATAATATTAAAAAGTTTTTGATTAAAGCTTATATCGAGATTGGTTTTTTGCATTTCAAGATTTAACTCATCAATTATAAAAGATTTTTCTTCAGGATGATCCAGTGACAGGCAACTCCATAAACTACTGCTAAAGTTGAAAGCCTTTTGTTTCATTAAACTTTCCTGACATTTTTTTTGTATTTGCTCTCTTTCTTCAGAGCTAAAGTAGAAATAATTAATCTGTTGCACTGTGGATAATTTTTTCACCTCGCTATTAAAAGATGATTCGATAAAGCTTGGTAATTGAACCTCTCTATTTAGTTTGAAATATTTAAAGTTAATAAATTCGTTAATAAAGTTATAATTAAATTTCAACTTCGCAGTGGTAACGGATTGAGAAAAAATGCTATTCAAGAACTCTTTTTCAAAGCCAGCTCTAAACATAATTTCAAGATGCTCAAACATAGACTCAAACTGAGAAAGAGAATAATTAGTATAGGCCATTCCTTTATACCTATCTAAATCTTTTTCCGTATAAGAAACAATTTTCGGAGTGATGAAACTACCTTGTTTAGGTTTATTATACAATTGAACCCGATTAGAATTCACCTGTATAAAAGAATCGTTCGTTAACTTTTCCACGATGGTCTTAACGAGTCCTCCTTGTGAAAAATAGCTCATATCCGCTTTATCATTACTCGAAGTTATCTGCTTATCTGACTTCTGAATCATCGCAACAACTTCTCCTGATTCTTGATCGATCACAGGAGCGCCTTGGTCGTTAATAAAACTAACGGCCTTCAAATCAATCTTATTATTATTTAATTTAATAAACTCAGATTTACCCAGATGCAAAGTTGCCCCCATAGGGTGACCCAAGTAAGCTAAATTTGTTAATTTTAATTTTTGTATTTGTGGATTTAAATTTAGCGATAGAAACGGTACATTTTCTTTATCTGCCAATGAGATTTTTAACAATGAAAAGTTTAAACCGTAGGGATCATGGGCTATAAGCGAAATATTTTTAAACACTTTATGCTCACCGCTCATTGTATTATTAAGGATGATTTTGTATCCCTCACATAATTTTTTACTACAGTATTTTGAATTTATACTTGTTCCACTTGTCAGAAATAATCCATCAGATGAAATAAAGAAACCAGTAAAAGTGCTCCCTTTTACGTCTATTACTTTTGCCACGGCTTTGGAATAATTCTGAACTGACTCTTCGTATTGCTCTATTGCTCGAGGAGCATACAATGATTCTTGAACTGAAATAAATTTAGGCACAGTAATATATGTTTTTTTAGGAACTCGTTTAACCTCAGTTTTAACTTTTCCTCTGCCACAACTTATTGAGAATAAAACTAAATATACAATTAGGAACGATTTAAGTTTCAAGAGAACCCCCTTTTTCACCATCTCACCTGCAATTCTCTTACATCGAGTTCACATTACTAAGTCAGACATTAAGTGTTGAGAGATAAACAAAAATTATGAAAAATCTACCAAGGTCTTTGACCTTATGATTTTTCTCTCTTACTTTGATGCCAGTTTCGACCATGGAAAGATTTTTATCGCGCGGTCAAGAACGGGGGAAATATGCATCAAACCATCTATCTTATTGTATTTTCAATACTATTTCACTTAACTGACACTCAAGGCAATATTATTGATAAAGCTAAATCAAAGTTAGGACTTAAGAAAAAATGCCAGACAAATTTAGCTAAAATTCAAATTTGCACAAAAGATTTCATTTTGCATGGCAGCGATTCAATTGGAAAAGTGAAAAAGATCTACACAAAGGTAAAAAATCGGTCAAACTCAGACCTCATTGTAAAACTCCTCAATGGAGACATCGTTCGTTTTAATATAAATGACGTTAGCAAAGTATTAAAAAAGAAATGCCACACTATTCAAACTCCAAACCACAAAATGGTTAAAGAGAAAAAGTTTTGTAAAAACCAACTTATTTATTCAGAGATAAACTCTCCATCCGAAATCGGAAAAATTAAATCTTTATATTATATTGTTCACGATATGAATAAATTAGAGAAATCCTCTGATCTCCTAGGGATTATTTCATGGAAACAAGGAGAGAAAACTCTTGAGAATATGAAGATACTTGAAGCAAGTATACAGAAATCTCCTATCAAAAATATTTTTTCTGGCCAAGTTGCCCTTTATCCTAATAAAGAGAGATCTACTCTATCAGTGGGGAGGGTGAAAGCCGTTTTCAGCAATGGACTTGCTTTAACAAAACCATATATGCAAGATCTAGAGAATAAAATTATATTGGATACAGCTGATCTTTCTGGTTCGATCAATTGTATCAATGGAGTTCGAATAAAAGATCAAGTCATGATTGAAAACTCACCACAACTAAAAGTAATGCACGCTTTTGACAATGGAACCCTTTTGGTTAAATCGAAAAAAAAATATAACAATTATCACTTTGTGGATAGCCATAAAAATGAAATCCACAGTGCCGACTTAAGTGATGAAGAATGCCAAGCAACTCCAAAAGTTAAAAAGAATTTTTTAAAAAAATTATTTAAAAAGATTAGCCAAATATCAATAAAGAAAATGCTGAAGCGAGATGCCAGAGAACCATTGGATGATGAAATGAATTAGAAGCCTATATATTGGCATTCCATATCATCAAACCAACGACCTTTATTAAAATCATTCATTCTAATTTGAGCGTCATAATATCGCCCATACCTCAACTGACTTGGTCTATCGGGGAACGTATCTATTTTTAAATTTGCTCTCCCCCAGTATTCAATATCATACCAACCAGTAGACCTTCGTGGATTAATAAAAAATCGATCACTGACAATCACCTTTTTATCTTTTTCTATAATCAAATTCAGATCACCAGAGCTCCACCCCCGACGTGCATTTTGTCTTACTTCTGCATCTAAAGTAATTTTCTGCGAATTTCTTTTTTCTTTGCATTCAAAAACTCTAAAAAAAGAAAAAGCCTGCCCTGAAATAAATAGACAAATTACCATAGTTTGTATCTTGTACATTTTAGATCCTTTAAAATAGATAAACGATTACTAGAGTTGTATAATAGCTGACACATTCAACGATGAATAGTTTTTCTTAACCTTAACCGAAACAGGAATATGCGTATGTCCAATAAATCAACTTACACTCTCAAAGGAAACTATTATTTAGGTCAATGGGAGCCGATCACCTCAGGAGAGAATCAACTCGAAAAGGTTTGTCCAGGGGATCATGATCAAGTTTTATGGAGCACTCAATTTTCTTCATCTAAGGTTGAACCAGTTATGGAAAGTGCAGAAAAAGGTTTCCAACTTTGGAGACAAACCAGTATCGAAGATAGAGTTAAAGTCTTAGAGAGATATCGAGAAATTGTAACTACAAAACAAGAACAAATTGCTTTGGCCATAGCATTAGAAACAGGAAAGCCATTATGGGAAGCAAGGACAGAAGCTTTAGCCTTGCCCAGTAAAGTAACGATAACCATTGCCGAAAGCTATCCTCGTGTACAAGAAAAAAAATTAGTTGATGTTCTTCCCGGAGTCGATGGAAGAATCATCTATAAACCAATTGGACCAAGCTTAATTATTGGCCCCTTTAATTTTCCCTGTCATTTGGCAAACGGTCAAATACTCTCAGCGCTTTTAACCGGAAATTCAATAATTTTTAAACCCTCAGAAAAAACTATTTATTCATCTCAGCTTATGTTCGATTGTTTAGTTGAAGCAGGATTCCCCCATGGTGTTCTTAACTTCATCCAAGGAGAAGGAAAAATCTCTTCAATGCTCACGAGTCATGAAAAGACAAAAGCAATTTTCTTTACTGGCTCATACGGAGTAGGGAAAATAATTGCCAAAAGTGTCGCGGGTGATTTTTCAAAAATGCTGGCCTTGGAACTTGGAGGTAAAAATACCACGATCGTTCACTCAGATGCGGCCGTTGATTTCTCAATGGGAGAATTAGTTAAAGCATGTTTCCTCACTTCAGGTCAAAGATGCACCTCAACTTCCACAATACTCCTGCACCAAAATATTGCAGATGAGTTTATAGGCAAATTTAAAAGTACTGTGGAGAAAATAATTGTTGGGCATCCAGAGCAAGATAACCCTCAACCTTTTATGGGCCCTCTTATTGATGAAGCAGCTGAAAAAGGCTATTTTGAATTTTGTCGGTTAGGGCTAAAGAACGGTGAAGAACTTATTCCGGCAAAAAAACTTGAGCTAGAAAAAAAAGGGAACTATGTATCACCTTCCGTTCATTTCCTAAATAAATTTGAAGCAAACGACCCTTTTACACAAACGGAAATTTTTGGACCAAATTGTAGTATCGCTATTTATAATGAACTAGAGCAAGCGATCGAAATGGCCAATGTAAGTTCCTATGGACTATCAGCTTCCATTTTTACCAATGATTATAACACTTATGAAAAAGCGCTCTTGAATATAGATAGTGGAATTTTCAATCATAACCGATCCACAGTGGGGGCAAGCTCGAAGCTACCTTTTGGTGGAGTTAAAAACTCTGGAAATTATCGCCCTGCTGGAGTTAGTATGATTGATGCTACTGTCTACTCAGTTGCTTCCCTTACAACTTCTAGTACAGAAGGTGATTCATTAGCGAATATAATTGGATTACAATGAGACTGAAAAAACTTAGACAGTTTAAGGATTCAATGAATACAAGCGATTGAACAAGCTTCCTCAATTGAAAGACTCAAATCGAATGACATTATACTCCCTAAATAAATAACAATTTCCCTTCTAAAGAATTGATTTCTATACTAATAAACCTATTAATAGAAACATAATTAAAGAAAGCTGTTGCCCAAGTGAAGTTAAGCCCCTCTCAGGAGAAAATTCTTGTTACCTTGCTCGTTGGTATACAATTTTGCCATATTTTAGACTTTGTCATTATGATGCCTCTGGCACCTCTTTTTATGCGCAAACTCTCCATTGGTACTGATCAATTTAGCCAGCTCATTAGTGCCTATAGTTTTGCCTCAGGAGTTATAGGAATTCTTGTTATTTCTTTTATTGATAAATTTCAGCGAAAAAGTCTTTTGATTACTATGTTGATTGGTTTTATTTTCTCTACTTACTACTGTGGAATCTCTGAGGATTATTATCACTTCTTAATCGCTCGCTGTTTATGTGGTTTTTTTGGAGGTGTTCTCACGACAATCACTTTTACTATCATCTCTGATCTTATCCCTGAAGAAAGACGAGGAAAAGTCATCGGCATAGTTATGAGTGCTTTTTCCATCGCATCGGTTGGGGGAGTCCCTTTAGGATTGTTTATTGCCACAAAATTTTCCTGGCCTTATGCATTTCATACGATTGTTGCAATAAGTATAATTATTCTTCTTTTATCCTTAATCTATGTACCTCGCTACCCTCTTCCTGAAAAAGATAAGGCAACATTAATCCAAACTTTTGCCAACTACTTTAATCTTTTAAAAAATAAATCATATGCTCAGGGTATTTGGGCCATATTCTTTTTATCCATTTCTGCATTTTTAATTATTCCCTTTCTTAGTCCCTATTTTGTTTTTAATTGTGGTTTTGAGGAAGATCATTTGCAATACATCTATTTAGTTGGAGGCTTTTTTACCATTATTTCCTCTCGAATAATTGGAGCACTCACTGATTTGAAGGGGCCAAAGCTTATTTATACAATTGTCTGCCTACTCAGCTTTCTTCCAATTTTAATTGTGACCAATACGGCTCCCAGAGAAATTTATATTATTTTATTATTAACTACTTTCTTTATGACTCTGGTTTCAGGTAGGTTTGTTCCCATGATGACCATTGCAAGCTTACTTCCATCAGGTAAAGATCGAGCCAGTTATCTAGCCCTAGTCAATACAATCCGTTCATTTGGAATGGCCCTAAGTACATTCCTCGCGGGAAAAATTGTTACCACTAATTCTGAAGGACTTATCCAAAACTATTCGATGGCCGGAACCTATTGCATCATCCTAACTTTTATTTCACTAATCATTGTGAGTAAGATAAAAGTGAAATCAGTATGATTCAAACACAAACAACAAATTCAGGGGGAAACTTCTCTGCCTTTCTCGCTTACTTACAATGGGGATTTTTCCCTTTGTACTTTGCTCAAATTAAATCACTTTCCCCTTATCAGCTAACTTCGATCAGAACCATTCTTTGTTTATTGACAATAATTATCCTGGGTAAAGTCTCTTTAAATGTAAAATTAAATATCAGGCAAACTCTCAAAGCTTTTACTTCCATAAAAAAAATTGGAATTATCTCTTGTGCAGCTTTTCTCTTGGCCATTAATTATGTTGTCTTTATTTATTTGATTCAAGATAATAATACTCTGGCCATTGGGATTGGCTATTTTCTTTCTCCTGTCTATAAAGCTGCTATCGGATTATTTTTTCTCAAAGAAAAAGTTAACCGAAATAAAATTATTTCACTTATATTAATGTCACTTACATTTATTCTTTTAGTTCAAATTTCTCTGAAGCTCTTTTTTCTTTCATTCATTCTTGGCTTTAGTTTTTCTTTATATGGTTTGCTAAAAAAACAAACTTCTCAGCCATTCATGGAGTCTCTCACTCAAGAGCTAATTATCCTTACTCTCGCATCGATTTTTTATTTAAACTGGGATCAAAGCTTTAACTTAATCAATAGTCTACAGAGCGAATCTAATAAAGAGCTTTTTTTCATTTTCTTTTCTGGAGTGGTAACCCTGTCCCCTCTTCTTTTTTTTAATATTGCAGCAAAAAAAATAGAATTCTTTTATCTGGCACTATGGCATTATCTTGCGCCTTCTCTACAAACCTTATTAGCAATTTTTTACTTCTCTGAACCCCTCTCTCAAACCCATATCTATCTATTTATTATTATGTTTCTAGCCTTATTACCAAATATGGCCCCCTCTCTCTACAAAATTTTTTCATCATCTCGTCCGAAATCCCTCTAGACATATACTCAATTTTAAAACCATGCTAAATTAGGGTATGCGTGGAAACACTTTTGGAAAATTATTTAGTTTACATTCTTTTGGCGAGAGCCACGGGCCAGAAATGGGAGTGGTTATTGATGGAGTTCCCTCAAACCTTGATGTATCAATAGATGATCTACAAAAAGAACTTGATAAAAGGAGACCTGGAAAAAATCCAGAAAATACTGAGCGTAATGAAGCAGATATGCCGCGAATTATTTCAGGTGTCTTTGAGAATAAAACACTAGGTTCACCAATTTGTGTCTTAATTAAAAATAATAATCATCGATCTCAAGATTATGAAGCACAGAAAAATATTCATCGCCCCGGACATGCTGATGAAACCACTCTTTTAAAATACGGAATTCGTGACTATCGAGGTGGTGGCCGGGCTTCTGCTCGAGAAACTGTTTCGCGAGTGATTGCTGGGTATTTTGCTAGTTTAGTTCTTCCTAGAAGCATAAAAGTTCGTGCCCTAATCTCTCAATTAGGAAATCAGTTTCAAATGGATAATAATGAAAACAATTTCTTCTTAATACCTGAAAATAGATTACAACTAATGCAACCACAGCGAGAGCAAAAGATATCTGATTATCTTTTGCAACTTAAGAAAGAACATAATAGTGTCGGAGGGACCATCAAAGCTTGTGTGGAGAATTGTCCTGTGGGTTTAGGTGAACCAGCATTTGATAAACTTAAAGCAGATTTAGCAAAAGCCATGCTATCAATTAACGCTGTTGTGGGATTTGAGTTTGGTCAAGGGATCAACTTTAACCAAATGACCGGTAAAGACTCTATTCAAAATCGACAAAACTTTGGTGGGATAGAGGGTGGCATCTCTAATGGTCAGCGAATTGATCTCAAAGTAACTTTCAAACCCGTATCAACAGTAAATGAATATGCAAAAAGTGGCAGACATGATCCGTGTGTTCTTCCACGAGCAACTGTGATAGTAGAAAGCATGATCAAGATTGTATTAGCGGATCACTTTTTACGGCAATCCGCTTATTCAGAATATAAATAAATTAAAATTATCTTATTCAGCTAAATGAAAATTTAAGGTTACAGGGAGATGATCCGAGTATCCATCTCCAGTACGAGAAGAAAATCGTTTAGGGACACCTTCATGATGAGTGCTAATTCCTGTATCACGATCCTTATAATTAAAGTTTTTCACCATAAATGACCTTTTAAAAATATCAAAGCTTTGCCAATTCGTGATTAATTTTTTCTTCTCTAAAGACTTTGAAGCGATAAAAATTTTATCTAGTGATGACCATGTCCCACGATACCAGTGAGTGCCTTCATTAAGATCAGACTTTAACAGCCGAGCAACAGCTTCTGCATCAACAAAAGTGTCAGAAAATCCATTCCCCTTATAAGGATGAGGATTATCACGATTAATTGTATTAAAATCTCCAGTTGCAACCACTAAATCTACATTGTCCACATGTCCAAGAGCAATGTCTCTCATCATTTCAGCTGCTGCAACCCTGGCCACAGAAGGATTAGCTTGTGACGGCCAATGATTTGCCAAAACAACGATTGTTTTATTTTGTACTTTAATCACAGCTTCTAAAATTGGGCGAGAATTTTGTCTTTTCATCTCTCCTTCTTTTTCTTTTAAAAATGAATGTGGATAAATTTTTTCGGCCATTATTTCATACTTACTTAATATGGCCACATCGATCCCTCGAGCGTCGGCTCCTTCAAGAAGAGAAATATAATCATAACCAAGTCCTTGCAATTCTTTTTCTACCAGCATGCTTAAGACATTCATATTCTCAACTTCTTGCAGAACTAATATATCTGGGCCAAGACCTTGATTCATTTCTTTAATAACTTTCCCCATATTAGTCAGTTTTTTCGTCAAAGAATCATTATTCCAGTCTTTATAAAAACATGAATGCATATAGGCTTGTGGCTGAGTGAGGCAGCGGGTGACATGATTACGGTCTTTAATTTTGTCTTTTAAAGGAAGATAGGTCCAATCTTTCTTATTTTTATCATGAATCGTATCAAATAAATTTTCTAGATTATACGTTGCTATCATGATCTTATTACTCATAAGAGAAGCAGGTATATTTGTTATGTAACTTTCTAAACTTTTAGAAAATAACCCTTGAGAGAAAATGAAAACTAAACTTAAAAACCATCTTTGCCGTTTCATGCAAGAACCTCCAAATTTTTCTTTACCCTAAAGTTCTAAACAAAAATGCTCAATTATTAAAGATCTTTTTTCTTTCCTCTGAGACTCTTCTTATGGAGCCTATGTGCCACCATCCAAAGTCTCTATAGATACTTGATTTCACTTGCTAAAGTTATAAAGATATTAACCGAGAAGAACAGTGCAGTAATTAAAAGGAAATACTTATGAAAATCCTGTCACTTATTTTCTCTTTATCTTTATTTATTAGCCTAAAAACTTATGCACAAGATCAACTTCCTACGGTGGACTATAGCAAAACTGATCCATCACAAGTACAAAGAGGAACGGCCTCCACAGGGCAATCCAGTGAGTTTCTCCAACAACTTAATCAAATGCAGGGTCAGAGTGGAGGAAACGGATTAAGTGCAGCTGATCAAAAGCAGTTATTACAACAATTAAAGCAATTCAAAGAGCAAGAAAAAGAAAGACAAGAGTTATTAGAAGAATTAATGGCTGAGCCTTAAGATAATTGGATTTATTATGAAACAAATAAATATGCTCTTAGCAGCTTTAATTTTAATATCTCTCCCCGCTTTAAGTTTTAATCAAAGCTACGATAAAAGTGGAAGTAAATTTACTCTTATTTTTAAAGACAATATAAAGAGTGATCTCAGTATTTATATCGCAGGTATTGAGGGAAATATGGTAGGTGTTGAGATGTTTTTTCATGAAAAAAGCTTTTCTAATACTCGAATGTCACAACAGTTCTGGATTGATAAATCTTCAAGTAAGCTTGAAATCAAAGAGGGATACTTCTTAGTTCCTGAATTTAAATCTCCGCAAAAACTAACCAAAGAATATTTCAATGTTAATTCAGGGGTAAAAATTGAAGACTTTTTATTCGCTGATGAAAGTAGTGTGAAAGAGAACTCTAAAGGAAAAGTGACTCTAACCGTGGCCGGGATGGATATTCCATGCGAAAAATTTGAAAAATCCCGGGGAAAACAAAAAATTACTTATTATATTTCTCCCATGGCCAAACCAATTGGGCTAGTCAAACTAATTAGTGAGGGTGAAGAAGAGCAACATAATTATGTGATCGAGTTTAATCATCTAATAAAAAATATATCTCCTAAGATTGATCGAAAAATTGCGACGGAAATGACTGAAGAAGGTAAATCTTTTCTACCAAAACCAAAATAAATTTAACTTGCTTAATTTAAAAATAGATCGAGAAATTTAAATAGGTGATGAGTTCTCCAAAAGGGAGCTATTCATTTTCAGAAGAGAACATTAAATTTCTTTCAAAATCATCCGGGCTAGTAGCATTACTTTTTGCTTCCTCCAGACTAATCTTTTTTTCCTTATATAAGTCAGTGATACATTGATCAAAGCTTTGAGTTCCCTGACCCCGCTTATTCTTCTCAATATAAGTGTATATTTCAGAAATTTTAATCGGATCATTGATCGCATCTCGAATCCCAGGAGAAGTGATCATGATTTCTTGAGCAGCAACTCTCCCCTTTCCATCTATGGTTTTTAACAACCTTTGAGAAACAGTGGCGTAAATATTATCTGAAATTCTATTTCTAACTGCAGTTTGCTCTTCAGGAGGAAACATAGAAATTAAACGCCCAATAGTATTTAAGGCATCTGTTGTATGAACAGTTCCAAAAACTAAGTGACCCGTCTCGGCTGCCTTTAGAGCAATCGAGATCGTTTCAGCATCTCTCATCTCTCCAATCAATATTATATCTGGATCCTGCCTGAGTGCACTTCTTAATGCAGCACTAAAATCAGCAGTATCTTCCCCAATTTCTCTTTGAGTAATTCTTGCTTTAATTGGTTGATGCACAAATTCAATGGGATCTTCTAAAGTTAGAATATGACAAGCTGAATTTCTATTAATGTAATTTATCATGGCAGCTAAGGTAGAACTCTTCCCTGAACCAGTTGCACCAGTCACCAGCACTAAACCGCTATGCGCCATAGATATTTTGTTAATTACTTCCGGTAATCCCAATTGATCTGTGGTGGGAATATCAAGGGTAATAATTCGAAGGATAATCCCTAACTTTCCTTGATACCGCAGTAAGTTATATCTAATCCGACACAACTTAGGAATATGATATGAACCATCTAATTCTTTTAAATCATCTAGTTGAGAGTGTAGTCCTTGGTCTTTGATAATTATCTTAGCAACATCTTTGACGTCCTTATAACTGAATTCACCAGTTTTAACTGGTACCAAATCACCTCTCATTCTAAAACAAGGTCGCTCATCTGTCCGAATGTGTATATCACTGGTCCCCACAGATACGGCGGAGCGGATCAATTTATGAAATGATTCAACATTAATTCCCATAAAAATCTTTTCGAGAGTTAAGAAGGAATTCTTTAAAATTAAATAACTTAAACTTCTAACACTATGCCGGTGTAAAAATATTCCTACTGCTGAAGAAACATTGATGATCAGGAATTCATCCGCTAGAAATCTTAAGTAAGAGAATACGGCTAAGGAATTTAAATGAATACTTCACTCAAGAACCTTTCAAACTGTTTGCTAATCGCTTTATCCATTATAACTGTGCAAAGTACTAAGGCACAGTTTTATTATTCACCTGAAAAAGATTTAACCGATTACCGATCTTTCCCCTACTATACTGATCAGCGAATTGCAGAATACGAAAATATGATTTCTCCTATCGAGAATAGTAACCCAACTAACTTTGCTACTATGGAACAAGTAATGACCTTGTTTAATCACCTTCTACCCTCGTCACAGAAATCTCAGTGTTATAACCGTGCTTATGCTTGGACCTATCAAATGGTCACTACTTTTTTATACAACGCTGAGAAAAAGGATCTGCAAACTAAAGAGTATGTTGAAAAAAATAAGCTAAAAGGTTACTCACCAATTGAAACCAGAAAAATGCTTATCTACTATACAAAAAAATATAGAGATAATTTAGATGATAAGTGGGCATTTCATATTGCTCCATCAGTTATGTTAAATGGAGAGATTTTAGTTTTAGATAAAGAGTTCCTTGAAAAGCCTGAAACTGTTCAAGGCTGGGTTGATGACTTAATTAAGATAGACAGAAAAAGATTGAGCAAACTCCACGAAAAACTTTTCTCTGATAAAGACAAAATGGATAAAAAGCATGCTAAGTTAACTAAAGAGTATATTGCCAAAAAAGATTCGTTCATAGGTGACAGAATCCTTCGGATTAGAAAAAAAATTAAAGAAAATAATGAAAAAATAAATTCTCTCAACCTCAAAAAAGAGGAAGTTCCTAAAATTGATTGTGCATGGATTAATCACCTTCCTCAATGGGACCATTATCCCAAGCAAGAGTGGTGTATGCTTCAAGAGGCGGATATGTTTGTTAAAAACACTAAGATGCTTCGAAGACTTTCTTATGACAATACTCCGATTAAGCGAGAATGGAGCCATTATATACTTTCAGAAGCACGAAAAGATGTTTATAAAGACTGGAAGGACCGATGGCCGACTAAGAAAATGTTGGAAAAACGGAAAAGAAAAGAAAATCGAAAAAGAAAACGAGATGAAAGACGTCAAAGAAGAGCACAAGACCGACTTGATTACAGTTTTTAATAATTTTATAAGTAAAACGGTACTCCAAACCAGAGTAGTAGTAGTAGGAATAACGAAGAAAGAGATTAAAATGATATTTAATTTCTTTCTTCATTTTTTTTATCTATAATCTGAGTATATGGTTAGATTAAAAGTACTCTCATATAACATTCATAAAGGTCTCAGCTTCGGTAACTTCAAACAAACTCTCCCTGAGTTGAAAGAACGAATCCAAACAAAACATTTTGATTTTATATTTTTACAGGAAGTTGTAGGTGATCATCAACATAAATCAAAAGTTATCAATAATTATCACAACAACTCCCACTATGAATATTTGGCAAAAGATGAACATCACTTCCGCTATGGAAAAAATGCTGTTTATGATCAAGGCCATCATGGGAACGCCATTCTTTCCACTTACCCTGTTTTAAAATCAAATAATGTGGATCTCACGATTAATGATTATGAATATCGTGGTCTTCTTCATATCATCAGCGAAGTTGAAAAAACACAAGTTCACTTATTCTGTACTCATATAAATTTATTGCATCTTTCTCGCATGGAGCAAGTAGAAAGAATTATCAAATATATTGAGCGAATAGTACCTGATGAAGAACCTATTATTTTTTGTGGTGACTTCAATGATTGGCCAGGGAAGTTAAGCGCTATTTTTAAAGAAAGGCTAAATTTAGATGAAGGATTTTTGAATCTTTATGATTCCCATGCCAAGACATTTCCATCCTTTCTTCCATTCTTACCTTTGGATCGAATGTACTATCGTAATTTAAAAATTGTTAATGCCAAAACCATTGATCACTCTGAGTGGAAGCATTTGTCAGATCATGTTGCCATTTTTGGAGAATTTGAATTTCAATAGGTTGATTTTAACTTATGATATTTACCTGCTTCAAAAAGATAAACATCTCCGACAATTTCTACTTTCTCATTTTGCACCACAACCCCACTATCATCCTTACAAGCTAAAATTTTTTGCTTATTTTTGATAGAAAAACTCTTAATTGCCTCAACGTATCTCTTGGAACTTTTAAAATGTGGAAAAAAATAAAAATCGACTAAGTTCAATGAAGATAGTTTTTTTATCCCAACTTCATTATCATCTTTATCAAAAGAAGGATAACCGGCCAACTTTATATCTTTTGTTAAGATTATTGAACCTGCGGAAGTTCCGCATAAGACTCCTCCGTCTTTAGCAAAATTGCGGAGTTTTTTCATTAAATTCTTTTCTCTAAGATTCCATAAAAAAGAAAAAGTATTTCCCCCTGCGAGATGAATGCAATCTGAATCAAATGCTAATTGAGTAGAAATTTTATTGATGTGATGATCAATCGGAAAGTAGAAAAACTTTGAAACACCATAAGCATTAAATTTATTGATAAAATCAATATAGTCATCGTGACTAAATATTGAACATTCAGGAATATATGTAAAACGAGGATCGTTTTTATTTATAAGAGAAAGTAACAACTCATCAAGTAAATCATTCTCATGACCAATGCTTGAACTGAAGAATACTAATTTCATATGCCTTCACGATATTCTCGAACAATCTCAAAACACTCTTTAACTAAATTATATTGTTTTTTCTTAAGAGATTGAACTAATTGCAAATTATGATCTAATTTTAAAAAATTAGAAAAGTTCACACACAACTCATGTAGCTCAAGTGGATCCAATCTAGGCTTCTGCTCATTGATCATCATGACAATATGAGAAATTGAATCTCCCGTAACTTGTTCAATTCGATTAATTGAACTTGATCGAATTGAGAGTTTTAAGAGAAACTCTAATTCACTTTGCTTATTAAAATCAGCAGCATGTTTAATTAGTTTTTTAAAATAATCCTGAAATAGCCAAGATTTTTTCTTTCGATACTGTGTCACCTGACAATCTTTTTTGGAAGCATAATGACTTTGAATAATCTTTATAAAGTCTGAAGTTGATAACTCCTCATATCCATTGAGGAGATACTGGGGCAGCTCTCGCAATATATCTCGCATACAAAAAATCGCATCACGAGTAATACCATCCGGTAGCTTTTTCATGCCTCTAGCGGCCTGCCTTCTTTCAAAGTAAGTAAACTGCTTATAAAAGCGATCTGCAATTATATAATGTTTATCAATCAAATGCTGTGATTCCTCTTCAGTATATCCAACTTTTTTAAGCAGGAGGAACCTTTTAAACTTTGCAAATTCTTTGTCAAAAAGCTTTAGACTCCAATGATTGGCGAACTTCTGAATCGGCTTCTTCTTTCCCGTCTCGAGATAATCCACCATCTGGGCAAAAGTTTGGACTATATAGCGAGCCTTGTCTTTTTGCTCTTTGATATTTGTAGAATAGCGGCCATCATCATCATATCGATATTCCGCATGAAAAAGACCAAACTGACGAATAGATCCATAATCAAGAATACCACCATCCATCAATATATTGTCACCATCCCAGTCTAGCCAACAAAAAATATAACGATCTTCGAAAACTGCGGAGAGATGACTAAACGTATGAGATATCTTTTCTAAAAAATATTTTAATTGCGCATCTCGCTCCTTAGGAAAACCTAGGTAATTTTTATTTTTTACTTCTCTATCGCAATGATAATTAAATAAATTCTCTAACATGGAGAAGTTATTTTGTTTGAGGTGAATAAAAAAATGACTCGGCCGAAGTAAATTCTCATGGACTCGAACATTGATGGCCATAGAGTCTTTATACTCAATTATAGCAAGGGCCCTCTCAGTTTTAATGTCATACGAGTTAATTACTTCAGAGAAAAACAAGGTTTCAAGACCTTCATCCACTTCTGAATATCCACAACCATAACTAATGCTCGGGTCACCAGATTCAAAGAATTTATTAAATTTACTGGTCGCGGGACTTAACTTTGTTGCCCCTGTTCCACAACTACTAAAATCATAGTACTTTGAATCATTTCCTAGAAAAGAGCCATTCCAAATACTTCTTCCATCTCCACTAGTTTTTCCTGTTCGAGATTTATGCTGTAATTGCAAATAACGAGTTGCCATATATTTATTTGGTTTAATTTGATCTACTGGAAAAACTTTTCCATTATTCTTGTCGTATTCATTGATGATAATCAGACCAAAGGTATGAAGTATTTTATCACTTAACTCTTTATAAAGTTTATTTGGATGATTTTTAGGGATTAATCCTATCTCTCTTGCTAAATCAAAATTAAAATACCTAACCTTCCCTCCTGGGCGGCATCTTACATCATAATCAATATGTCCTGAAGGGATTGCTTTTTTTAGAGGGTGCTTACCGTTGATCTTGTCAAAAGTTGAATAGTTTTTGTTTAAGCTTTTGGCCATCTACTTAAGAATACCAGACAGCCGGTTTTCAATCTAATTTTTTTTCAAAGCCGCAATATGTTCCTTAACTTTAGCTCTCGCCGCTAGGAAATGTTGAGGAGTAAGGTCAAGTCCTTGGGTAATTAATCGTAATTCTTCAGATTCCGACTGGTCTACTCGAGAATCGATTGCACCTAATGTAAAAAGAAACTCTAATAATTGATTTCTTTTCTCTGCAGAGTAATGTTGTTTAAAAAACTTTGTCATTAATTGATTATCGATTCCAAGGAAGTTTTGATACTCAGTTTTGGTAATATCTATGATTTTGTTTATCACAGTTTCATCTAGCTCAAAAAAAACTTTCAGATTCTTTTTGATGAAATCTTGTTCAGAAGTAGAGAAGTCAGAATCAGCAAAAGCGACTCGACTCATTAAGCCCACCAAAGAGGCAATATGATCTAGTAAGATTTCTTCAAACTCGGGAAACTCCTGAGTAAATAGATTTGTTAAATGCTGAGAGACTTCTTCATTATTTTGAAAAAATTTCCATCCCATAATGACCTCCTAATAAGAACTTTGATAGTAACATCTCATATCGAATCATTCGAGAACTTTTATCAAATGTGCTAATCTATGAGACTATAATAAGCACTAAAAATAAATTATACTTAGACAGTTTTAAAACTTACTTAAGGAAAACTTCATGCCCTCGATAAATATCAGCTTAATTTTATTATTCACTTCATTGATTTTCTTTGCCTGTAACAATCAAACATTTTCTGTGGGGGAATGTGTTCAAAGACCAGATGATGTATCCGCCTATCGAATTGAAAAAATAAATGGTGGAAAATATGAGCTTTTGCATTTAGGTACCCAAGAAACAGAACTCTTTGATTCCTTAAATGGATTTTTAAAATCTAGTTGTTAAAAGTTTTAAGCAGCTTTTTTAGATTTTTCTTTGTCGTTCTGATTTTCACTTAGATCTTCTTGCACCAACTTGAGAGTGTGCTCACCCATTTGCTTATCTTTCAATTTTGATTGAATAACCTGCATATGATCGTTATAAGCCTTGGCAAATTCTTTAAAAAAGTCATCTTCTCTAAAAGAAGTTCCTTTAAAATTAGCCTTTTCATGAGCATTGAAATCATCTTCAATGTTCTTAAAACAATTTTTAATATTTTCCAATGGCCCAACGATGCGGTGACTCAGAAATAAGCTATAAATTGAAATTACGGCCACAGTGATGGCAAAGAAGCCTAAAAAGATTAAACTCATATGGGCTAACTCACTTCTAATGAACTTATAGAAATAATGATCAACAGGTAATCCCATTTCTTCTGCTAAATAGTTAAATCTAAATAAAAGATAGTAATTCAATGCATAACTAATTGAAATAACAGAAAGATTTACTAAGATAAGCCTTATCGTAAAAGGAATTTGAAAAGCCCTATTAATTAAGTACTTTCTTTTATAAAATGGAACTTTCTTAAATATCTTCTGTGCCAAGAAAAATTCTCCTTATTCTCCCATCTCATCGGAAAAATTTTCCTAATCTTTATCCTTAAGTTCCTTAAATTATTTGACGATCAGTATTATTGTTTGCCACTCCGAACGAGTGGTAGTATAATAGAAGTTGCATTAGGAGTGCAATATGTACATTTGCGTTTGCAAAGGAATTACCGATAAAATGCTCAAGGATTCAATTACCTCTCAAGGGGGTAATATTTCCAAAGGTCTCAAGGCTCTAGGAGTAGGATCTGAGTGTGGTACATGCCTACATGACTCAATTGACAACATAAAAAAGCAACTCTCAAAAAATGATGAAAATAATCCACCCAATACCTCTGTAATAAGTAAATAAATCTTTTCAAGACCCTTTTTTCGCCTTATCTTTTGATCTAAAATTCCCATACTTTAATTATTTAAAATAGCAATATAACTTAACGCAAAAGGTGATGCACAATGAAAGGTTCAACTAAAGTAATAACCGCACTTAATGAAGTCCTCACAGGGGAGCTCACGGCCATTAATCAATATTTTCTCCACGCTAGAATGCTCCAAGATTGGGGTCTCGAAGAATTGGGAAAATTAGAGTATGAAGCCTCTATCGATGAAATGAAACATGCTGATGAATTAATCAAGAGAATTCTTTTCCTAGAAGGTCTTCCAAATGTTCAAAAATTAAACAAAATCCAAATTGGAGAAAATGTTGAAGAACTTATTGAGAGTGATTTGAAGGTAGAATATTCGGCCATCAAAATTTTGAAAAGAAATATTGTAATATGTGAAGAAGAGCACGACTTTGCTACTAGAGATCTATTCCTTAGAATTCTGGCAAGTGAAGAAGAACATGTAGACTGGCTTGAAACTCAACAAGGTCTAATCTCTAAACTGGGAATTCAAAATTACATGCAATCTCAAGTAAAATAATTTCGCTAAGAAATTTCTTATCGCTGAAGGAGTACCAAATGAGTGGTCAAATTTTAGAAAAGTATAATTTAGTTAATAAAAGTAAACTTACATATAATGCTGATAATGCTTATCTGATAGATAAAGCCGTAGCAAATAAGCAAGGAACTCTATCAGGCCACGGTGCCTTGATGGTGGATTCCACCCCAAACACAGGCCGTTCGGCTAAAGATAAGTACATGGTGAGAAATGCAACTACAGAAAATACCATCGATTGGTCTCACGATGTAAACACTTATACTGAAGATCAGTTTCATATGGTTAGAGAGTTTGCACTTAATTTTTTCCAAAGCTATGAAGAAGAAATTTTTGTGTCTACTCGATGTGTGGGAGCGGATCCAAAACACCACTTAGTCACAAACCTTTTTACAGTTGGTCCTCAACATAATTTGTTCTTTAACCATATGTTCAGACCATTTGATGAAGATAAGTATACTATCAACATTGATGAGCAGTTTACAGTACTCCATCTTCCTTTTGAGAAGATTGATAAAAATAAATTTGGAACAAAATCAGATAAAGGTGTCTTCATTAATTTAGATTTAAAAGAAGTCATAGTTATCGGAACTGCTTATGCAGGTGAAATTAAGAAAAGTATTTTCTCAATAATGAATTATATCCTTCCTGAGAAAAACATTCTCCCGATGCATTCTGGTGCAAATATTGATAATAAAGGAGACGTTTCAGTTTTCTTTGGCTTATCAGGGACAGGTAAAACGACACTCTCTACTGATGAAGGGACAAAATTAATCGGTGATGATGAGCATGGGCTAAGTGATAGTGGAATCTTTAATTTTGAAAATGGATGTTATGCTAAAACATTTGAACTGAAAGAAGAATCGGAGCCAGACATTTATAAAGCTTGTCATTCATTTGGTACCATGATTGAGAATGTAAAATATGATGAAGCATCAAAGACTATTGATTTTTCAGATAAAAGTATTACTGAAAATGGTCGTGCTTCTTACCCTCTAACGGCCATCAGCCATATAAAAGATGACTCATGCGGGCCAATTCCGAAAGATATTTTCTTTTTAACTGCCGATGCGTTTGGAGTGCTTCCTCCTGTTAGTAAATTAAGTTATGAGCAAAGTATGTACTACTTTCTTTCAGGCTATACTGCTAAATTAGCTGGTACTGAGATTGGAGTAACAGAACCGGTTGCTACTTTCTCAACCTGTTTTGGAGGACCATTTATGATGAGAAACCCCAATGAGTACGCGAAACTTTTAGGTAACTACGTAAAGAAATATAATATCAATGTCTGGTTGATAAATACTGGTTGGACTGGAGGTGTTTATGGAGTAGGTCACCGATTCCCAATTAAAATAACTCGCGAGATTATCCGTGCCATCCAGGCAGGACTTCCTGAAAATACTGAATATGAAACTGAAGAGTTCTTTGGTCTAAACATTCCGACAAGTCTGGCCAAGGTAGAAAATAAATATCTCCACCCAATGGAAACTTGGGCAAATAAAGATGATTATAAAGCTAAAGCAACTGATCTTTGCCAGATGTTTAATAAAAACTTTGAAAAGTACCAAGGATTGGATGCTGAAATTTATGAGGGCGGACCTTTAATTAAATAAAGTCTGAATATTAATGTGAGCACCACTTATTATGCTCCCATGGAAGGGCACACTGACCCAATTTTTCGAGAATTCTTACTTAAGCAAAATAATGCCTGGGGATCCTATACAACTGATTTTTTAAGGATCCCTTCTCAAGGCAAAATACCTCCAAAGCAATTTATTAAGCATTTTGGTGAACGAATATTTTACAATGAAGCTTGGCGAGACAAAACATGTTTTCAAATCCTTGTTGCAGAAACCTCACAAATTCAACCTGCGATGCAAACCATACGTGACCTTGAGATAAAAAAACTTGATATCAACTTAGGTTGTCCAAGTAAAAAAGTGTGCGCCCATAAAGGCGGGTCATATTTGTTATCTGTACCAGAGACCCTTAAAGAGATTATTTCACAAATAAGAGATCAATACGCTCATCACTTATCAGTCAAAATACGATTAGGCTTTAAAGATACAAATACTTTCCTACAAAATCTCGAAAACTTTAGAGAAATCGGAGTAGACCAAGTAATTATCCACGGAAGAACTCGTAAGCAAATGTATAAGGGACATGCTAATTGGCATATGATTTCCATGGCGAAGGGGAAGTTTAAAGGTCTAAGAATTATTGCTAATGGTGATATTAAAAATAAAAATCTCGCTGAAATTTGCTTGCAAACCACGAAAGCCGATGGTGTCATGGTCGCTCGTGGCGCTTTAGAAAATCCCTGGTTTTTTGAACCAGAGAAAAATACTCTCCAAAATAAAAAGAAATATATATTAGAATACTTTAATTTTCTATCCGAAATTGATCACTATCAAAAAAATCAAGGCCACTTGCTTAAAAGATTGAAGAGTAACTTGTATTACCTTTTTCAAAACTACCCTGAAGTGAGGTCTAAGCTTTTACGATCGCAGAGCCTTTCAGAACTATCTAATAATTTAAAAGCCTAGCATTGAGGAAGTCTCATTAGAAAAATGAAAAAATTAGAGAGTCAGAGAGTTAATTTAAGTAATATTTAAAAAGAAGCTCATTGAAATGAACCGAATTATTTTGAAATATCTGCAACCCCAACAATGGATACCTTATCTTTGGCACCAACTCCGAGGTATTTTACCTTTTTAACTCCAAAATCTTTCATGGAAAGGTCAAACTCAAAGTTTAATTTATTTTTGACAACTTTACCTTTAAACTTAATTTTTTTCTTTTTCCCCATTACATTAATAATGGCAACTCCACTCTTTCCTTTGAAAGTACCCTTTTCTATCGTAATTTTAGGATGCTTTTTATAGAGCAACTTTTCTTTTAAGTGTTTATCTCGTAGATCAATCCCCGTCTTTAGGGATTTAGTTTCGATATAAAGGTTTTTTGTCGTATACCCTTTCTTTCCTTTTTTCACCTTGCCATAAACTTTACTGGTTTTTGCCTCAAAGGAGCCCATGGGACTAAGTCCAATTTTCATTGTAACTTTTCCACCAGCAAAAGCGGTAGAAAGGGAAAGAGAAATAAATAAGAGTAGTTTCATTTTTGTATTTTTCATCATTAAATTCATTTTATTATTATAACACTTTTGTGGCATTCACTAAAAGATGAATCACATTTTTCCCTCTAACTGCCTGTTATTATAAATTTTATCAAGGTCGGTCTAAATTATTAATTGGCAAGAAAAAGGGGAGACTTTTCGACTCCCCTTCCTAGTTTCTAGTATTTGCTCTTTAATTTTTTTCTGACAAATTTAATCCAATTACTTTACTCAGAGAGCTCTGGGGCTGCCATCGCTTGATCAAAAACTACATTTTCAGACCTTCCATCCATTTTACGAACATGAAGAAGAATTTTTTGTTTCTTTAACACAGTCGGAACTTCAAACTCAAATTTAAAAGGCGTCATTTTAATTGCACAAAATGGTTTTACTTGCTTCATTTTAGGCAAAACAGATAAAGTATCTTTTCCGTTAGACAAGTAATCAATCTTATCAAGTTCAAAACAATCAGAGGGGTTGTATCCTACTAAGTTCACTTTTCGTGACCCTTCTTTTTTCTCAACATAATCAACAAGCGCATAATGGAAACTATCCATTGCTCCAGACTTAGCCTCTTCGATTAAAAGATTGGCATTTTTCTCATGCTTTGTTTTTTGATTAACCACAACCTCGTAATCCCCTTTGTTCAATATTCCTAAATTAACAACTTCTGTAAAAGGAACTTCTAGTTCTGGACAAAATGGATTGCTCTCATCGTAATAAAGAGAAGTTACTGTAACCATAATTTTCTTATCAACTATCTTGATCTCATGATTAGGCGACTTGTGACACAAGTTAGGAAGTACTCCAGTAACAATAATCTCTGAACGATCATTACTATCAAAACCAAGAGGAGAAAATACATCTTCAATGGGAACTTCTCTCTCTTCGGGAGTTTCCGCATCAGGGTAAGCGGCAGTCATAAAAAGGGCCAATAAAATCCATAAATTCTTCATAATCTCTCCTTTGGAAATATCTCATCATGTGGGGCTAGAGATAACTTTCCTTTTTTGTGTGATCTGCTTTATTTCAATCATTTTTATAACGAAAAGAAACTAATATTTAATCTTTATTTTTGTGATAAATATCAGACATATTAAAACAGACATAAACGTTCTGGATTGATAACATCGCAGTATGAATTTAAACAGATATTTGTGTCTTGGTTTTTTAATTTTATCTTTTTCATCTCATGCATATGAAGATGTCATAATTAAAAGATTTCTTAAGTTATACCCGAAGATTGAGACTGCCTACGGCGTTAAAGAATTAAAGATAAAAAAATCCTTTAGTGATCGATTTGAAATGCATGCTAGTTTTGATCAAAAGAATCAACCCTTTATTCAATACTCAGCCATTACCATAGAAGATACGCAGCATACCCCGAACGCATTCGTTCTGTTGCTATGTCATGAGCTAGGACATTTTTTAGGCGGCCCCCCTTATAAAATTACAGCGAAAGGAAGCCCTTCCTGGTCATCCAGTGAAGGACAAGCAGACTATTATGCTACTGCAGTATGTCTAAAAAAATATTATGAAACATTCACGCCTTTAAGCAAAATACAAATGAAAAGTGCTGGCAACTTGAATCAAGAATCTGGAGAAGTGGACGATCTATGTGCTGATAGTAATATTAAGTTTTGTCGCGAAATGCTATCCTCTAGTTTAAAATTAAGCCAAGTATTCGCTAAATACGCTCATTTTCCTTATCCTTTAAGTTTAAAAGAAAAAGACTTTTATCAAACGAATAAGACAATTCTAAGCTACCCTAACCCACAATGTAGATTAGATACTTTAGTTGCAGGGGCATTTTGTAAAAATAAAACTTTTGAAGAATGCCAAAAAAGTTTATCTGAAATCTCTGCTCGACCGACTTGTTGGTTCGTCCATTGAATTATTACTCATTCTAATTTATTTAATTCATATTGCTTTATTTGTATCTAATTAAGATGATTTGAACTTGGAGAAGCAAGGAGTTTTAGGAAATGAATGTTTTTAAAGAGGGAGCATACGTGAAGTATGTGACCGAGTTATAAATGTTCTTTGACGACAAAATCCGTCGTTTATCTAATCGTTCAAAAGACTTTGAGGTTAGAGAAGCAAGGAGTTTTAGGAAATGAATGTTTTTAAAGAGGGAGCATACGTGAAGTATGTGACCGAGTTATAAATGTTCTTTGACGACAAAATCCGTCGTTTATCTAATCTCAAAGCAATTGTTTGAAGTATTGAATAGTTTGATCCAGCCCATCTTCCAATTTGATCTTTGGTTCCCAGTTTAACTGCTCTTTCGCCAAAGTAATATCTGGCCGCCGCTTTACCGGATCGTCAGCTGGTAAAGGTTTAAAAACAAGTTTGCTTTTAGACTCGGTTTTCTTCAAAACTAATTCTGCTAGTTCTAGCATTGAAAATTCAATTGGGTTTCCTAAATTTATAGGTCCAGTGATTTTCTTTTCAGAATTCATCATTTTGACAAAACCATCGATTAAGTCCGAAGCATAGCAAAATGAGCGAGTTTGTTCTCCATCACCATAAATAGTAATGTCTTCACCCCTGAGAGCTTGCATAATGAAGTTCGAAACAACTCTCCCATCCTCCGGGTGCATATTAGGGCCGTAGGTATTAAAAATTCTCACTACTTTAATATCAACATGATGTTCTCGATAAAAATCAAAAAAGAGAGTTTCTGCACATCGCTTCCCTTCATCATAGCAAGCCCGAATTCCAATCGGATTTACATTACCTCGATAAGATTCTTTTTGAGGGTGTTCCTCCGGGTCTCCGTAAACTTCACTTGTCGAAGCTTGAAAAACTTTTGCTTTCTTGGCCATAGCAAGGTCAAGGCTATTAATGGCACCCATAACAGATGTTTTAAGGGTTTTAACTGGGTTATATTGGTAATGGATAGGGCTTGCAGGGCAAGCTAAATTATAAATTTCGTCTACTTCACAATCATAATAATTAACAATATCGTGTCGAACAAATTCGAAGCTTGAGTTTGTTAATAAATGCTCTATATTCTTTTTTTGACCGGTAAATAGATTATCTAAACAAATAACTTCATTTCCTTGCTCAATCAAAAGGTTACAAAGATGAGATCCTAAGAAACCTGCACCACCAGTTACCAAAATCTTCTTCATTATTCTTCCTTATTTTTCTGAGTTTTCATTTGAAAGTTTACTCAGCATCAACTCATGAGCATTAGCTTTGTATTTTTTGGGCAATGATGTCTTAAATATCTCATTTTCATTGGAGAGAAAATTAAATTTCACTAAATGAAAAAGAGCAGCAAAACCATCTTTCCAATTAATTTTCTTTCCTTGAAGTGTCGTCCTTGGAAAGTAATTGATAGGCAATTCAAAAACCCTAGCTCTTGTTTTAGCTAGATAAGCAGTCAACTCAACCTCAATACCAAATCGCTGTGAAGTTAAATTGAATGATTTAAGTAAATCTGAACGAAAAACTTTATAGCATGTTTCCATGTCCGTTAGGTAAATTCCGGAAAATAAATTACTTAATATTGTTAAAAATCTATTTACAAAATAATGATAGGTTCGATGAACCTGCATTGCATTCTTCTTAAATCGACTGCCGTACACAACATCAGCTCTTCCCTCTTTAATAGGAGTAACTAAACTTTTTATATCCAAAGGGTCATATTCAAAATCCGCATCTTGAATCAAAATAAAATCACCAGATGCTTCTTTGATGGCCCGAATGATTGCGGCGCCTTTTCCCAAGTTTACCTCTTGTCGAAACAAGTTAAATTTAAATTTACTTTGCAAAGATTGTAATTTATCAAAAGAGCCATCGTTTGAATGATCATCAACTACGATCCATTCAACTTCTATTCCATAATCAGTCTTGAATAATAGGTCAAAAACCTGCTCTAAGTGATCAAACTCATTATAAACAGGAATTAGTATTGAAAGTTTCATTGTTCCTCACTTATCCACTAAAAAATAAAGATAATATAATACTTCTAAGTTCATTTTTAAATAAGTTAAATAATAAATACTTAAATAGTTTGATGATTAAGAAAAGCTAAGAATTTAAATACTACAACCTTATGCAACAGAAGAAACAGAGCTTGTGCGTCATTACCAAGAATTGAACTTAAACTGGCTGACAATAGTTCTGGTATCTTCTTAGTTACTGAAATACTTAGTTTTCAAAAGTGGTAATTAATTGAATTTAGATCGACCAGAAATATAGTCGGCCAGTTAGAAACCCATTAGATATAAAGTATAAATAGAAAAGCAGTTTTCTAATAAGTAAAGATTTGAAGAATGATCGTTAGATATGTAATTTTTTCTATTTTACTAAGCTCAGACTACACTCTCAAATTAATTTATCATAATATTTTACATAATGGGTCATATATTTTGAATTGAAAACTGAAAGTGATATGAGATCGATGTAATTTAACAAGGGGCACATAGAATGCAAAAAATTAATTTTTTTCTGACGTGTGTCGCAATTTTATCATTTTCTTCAATCTCAATTTACTCTTCTAACAAACTAAGTATCTTTGAAAGGTTCCAAAAGGAATGTTCTCTAAACAGTCGCTATTTAAAAAAGTTTGTAAGTAAGAAGATCTCAACTGACTGTAATGAGAATTATCATCACTATAATTCAAAAGCATTTGATCGTTATTATAGCTATAGAAAAACACTTAAAAAATCTGAAATTAAAGTTGGGACCTGGAATGTTTTAAAACCTGGGAATAAAAATAGTTACTTTAAAGACTACAAGCTTGTTGCTGATTATATTCAAAAATACCAAATTATTTCGATTACAGAACTTATAACGAACTCACAGGACGACTTTGCTCATAATCTAGGCTTAATAGATATGAATGATAATTCCATGGAGCTTATAAAATTAATTGAAGAAAGCGGTCATTTAAGTGCTCAACAAAAACAAAAACTTGGTACAGAGATTAGAACTCATTCTCGATTTATGAATAATAATCAACAAAAGTTATACAGAGTTCCAGGTTACCTTAAAATACTGAATGAACTGAATAGTAGAACGAAAAAAAAGTATTGGTCATTAATCCTTTCAAGTCGGCCAGATGGAAACGAAGAAAGAGTTGGAACAATGGAACTGGTTGGAGTGATCTACGATTCACGCTATGCTCGTCCAACCAATCAACAATACTGCCAAAAAGTTAAAGGTGTAAAAACAAAGCCATATGGTTGTTATGTGGACTTTACTCCTCCCTTATTTAAAAAAGACTTTTCAGAATATATTCAGCGTCGTCCTTTTTTAACCGCCTTTAGAAGTGGGAAATTTAAGTTTAACATGTTGGCCTCACACATCAGTTTTCAAGAGAAAGGAACTAAAGAGGATCGAAAGAAATTTTTTGAAGATATATTAGGCGACTTGAGTGAAGAGGAAAAAGCCCCCTTTCGAAAATCAGTGACTACACTCAAAAAAGTTAAACGAACCGGCGAGATATACTTAACTCTTCAAGCGATACGTAAAATTATCAATAATACATCTCCAACGATGCAAGCTTTTATGTGGTCAGGAGATTGGAACTTTGAAAAGAAAGATTCATTTTGGAAGATTCCCGCCGCTCTTGAGGACGATGAGGTCATCTTAATCGATGCCCCAACAAGCTTAAGCTTAAAACGAAATATGAAATCTGGAATTGTCGATGGTGAAGAACCAACCAAGAGATCATCTCTTTCTAAAAATTACGATCATATTTTTTTAAATGGAAAAAATCGAATTAACCAAAGATGTCATACCCCACAAGTTTTCGACTTTACTCACTTTGGAGATTTTAAAGGCATTCCTTTTGAAGAAGAGTTTACAACAAGTTCAAAACTAATAAATAACTTTAAATCTAACTATGTTTTGGCTGGGACTCCTAAAGAAATGTCCCCTAAAATAATCCTCACGACTAGCCAGAGATCTCAAGTGGAAGATACTAAAAAATATTTTGAGAATGATCTTTCAATGAAATATCAAATCACTCCACGAAAAATTAAAATTGAACAAGATATAACGACTACCTACTATAGATTAAAAGATACTTCTGCAAAGTTTAATAAAAACTATCTACTAAACCTGGAGAATATCTTTGCCACTCAGTTTAATAAAAATAATAACATGAGAATTTATTTAAAATTTCTCTCTGACCACTTACCGGTCATGGTAACTTGCAGTACTAAATAAAAATGAAAAATCAAACTAAACTTTTTACAATTATCTCTTTTGTCTCGCTTTTGGGAATCAAAGCTCAAGTGGTCAATCCCTTGAACACAACTTCCTTAGGTGATTATCATTGTTTACAGGTAGAAGTCGGATCGACATATCATTTTACTTACCTTTATGGCTTTTGGTCTTATCAATATAATTATATCGAATCAACCACAGGGAAAAGCTTTAGTAGTTTAAGCGATTGTGCGAACCAATACCGGTGTATTGAAGGAGGCTTCCGCTATGGAGAGGAAACTTATATTGACGAAAATGGAATCGCTCAAACATCTATGCAATACACTCACCAAGTAGAGACACCTTATTGTGACATAATTAAGATTTCCCACGATAAAATTGATCATTGTGACGAATTACTCAAAAAAGTTCTGCTAAAAAAAGAAAAGTAATAATTAATTACCAGACTTTCCATAGTTCGGCAGAACCCTCGCCGAAGGATCATCCACATTACAATTTTCCCAAGAAGAATTTGGCATCCAATAGGATTTAATCACATGGGCTTGGCCAGGGAAAAGTTCATCAAAAATTCTTCGATAGTAAAGTGATTCCTTACTAATTGGTGGTGCATGATCATACTGAGAACGAGAAGACTCAAACTCTGAATCTGATATTTCTCTTTCTGCTAAGGATTTTAATTCGTCCACTAATGAGTGCCCAACTGCATCACTAAATGCCGCTTTATCTCGATACAGAATATTATGAGGAAGAAGATTATTTCCTTCAAAAGATTTCCTCAAAAGATACTTCCCTACCCCTGTGGTGTTCATTTTAAATTTAGGATGAACGCTCATAACATATTCGATAAAGTTTTTGTCACTAAAAGGAACTCTCGCTTCAATTGAGTGAGCAGAGATACACCGATCTGCTCTTAGAACATCATAGATATATAATTCGTCCACTCTTTTTTTCGCTTCCTTTTGAAACTCATCTTCAGAAGGGGCGAAATCAGTATACTTATACCCAAAAAGTTCATCACTCACCTCCCCTGTTAAAAGAACTTTTATATCTGTTCTTTCTCGAATACCTTTGCAAATCAAATACATTCCAATTGAGGCTCGAATTGTCGTAATATCAAAGGATTCTAAATGCCAAATGACATCTTTGATTGAAGCAAGGACATTTTCTTTATCCAGATAAATTTCCGTATGGTCTGAACCAATATATTCTGCGACTTCTTTAGCATACTTAAGATCAATTGGATCTTTGCTCATTCCCACTGAAAAAGTTTTGATCGGTGAGGATAATTTCTTTTGAGCAATAGCACAAACTAAGGAAGAATCTAAGCCTCCGCTGAGTAAAAAACCTAAAGGTACATCGGAAACTAACCTCTTGTGCACTCCCTTAGTTAAGTGATAATTAATTTGCTTAAAAATATTTTCTTCCTCGTCGTTGCTATAACTAATAGGCGTAGTAATGTTTATATAAGATGTAAACTTACCATTTTGATAGATATGCCCCGGTGGAAAAGGTTCGATTTTTTCACATATCCCCTGTAGAGACTTCAATTCGGAGGAAAAACAGATATTTCCTTTTTGATTAAAACCATAAAAAAGAGGTCTTATTCCAATAGGATCTCTGGCGGCCAGAATTTGATTAGACTTCTCTGAGTAGTAAACAAGAGCAAACTCTGCATCTAAACTTTGAATAGTTTTTAAAAAGCCAAACTCATGGATACTTGGAAGTAGTACTTCACAATCAGAACCAGATATTAATTCTGTACTCTGATTTATTTTTTTCTTAAGATCTTGATAATTATAAATCTCACCATTACAAACTAATTGATCATTACCTAACGAAAAAGGTTGGTTACCTTTTTCTGTTGGATCCATGATCGCTAAGCGAAAGAAAAAAAACTCTCCCAAAGAATTGCTTCGCTGATTAAAAAAATCAGGACCTCGATGGGTTAAACTTTTTTTAACATTTTCAATTTGATCGTGACTATATTCGCCTAGACCCAAATAGACTAAACCGCACATATTTAATCTCCCTATAGACACCTTCTTGCAGAAGGAGATAACTATAATACCATAAATCAGGTCATGCATAAAAAAAGAGGAAAAAAAGATAGTTTTTGTCAGCTTTATTTTTATCAATCTAGACTAACCGACTTTCTCTATTCAATGAATAAATAATCTTCAATAATAGAGATAGATTTATTTTAGAATTCAAATAATTTGTTTTTTAATAATTTGTAGGCAACTGTTTAACAACTTCTGTTTACCAAGAAATTCAATAGAGAAGATTATATGATTGAATTCATTTTAGAGCATAGAAATTTTTTTATTGGTCTAATAACCTTAATCCTCATGTTCTTTTCTTTTTCTCATGCCATTATCACCAAAAGAGATCCACGGGCCGCCCTTGGTTGGGCTGGAATAATCCTATTTAGTCCTCTCTTAGGAGTCTTCCTCTATTTTACTTTTGGAATTAATCGAATTCGGCGAAAAGCAAGAAAGTTATCAAGAAAAATTATTTCACACAAATTAGCTAAAAATGAATTCAAGTTTTCTGTGGATAAAATACAAGACTTATCAATCATCAAGCAATTTAATTTCTCACAATTCATCTTGGCAGAGAACATTACCAAGCGACAACTCTTTAAAAACTGTCAAATTTACGCTTTACTCTCAGGAGATGAAACCTATCAGGAAATGTTCAAAGCAATTGATGAAGCTAAAAAGTGTATTTTCTTAGAAACTTATATTTTTCAAAATGATTCAACTGGAGCTAAATTTGTTGAAAAATTAACAAACGCTCAAGAACGAGGAGTTGAAGTTAAGATTATTATTGATGATATAGGAGCGAAATACTCATTTCCGCCGATCTATCAATCCCTAAGAAAAGCCAAGCTAACTTTTGGGAAATTTCTTCCTTCTACTATGCCATGGCTTTATGCTTATATGAATTTAAGAAATCATAGAAAAATTCTCATTATTGATGATAAAGTCGCCTTCATGGGTGGAATGAATATTACTGAAAAAAATACATCTAAGATTCAAGGTGAATATAATTCTCAACTAAAAGATATTCACTTTAAAATTGAAGGCCCTATTCTCAAAGACATTCATCATGTCTTTCACGAAGACTGGTATTTTTGTAAGAAAAAAAATATTTCTCAATTTGAGTATCAGAATGAAGAAAGCTATCAGGGAAGTAATCTTTGTCGCCTAATAACAGATGGGCCAGATGGCGATTTTGAGAAAATGAAATTTATTATAATTGGAGCAATCAATTCCGCTAAAAATAGCATTAACATCATTAATCCTTACTTTTTGCCTGACTTATCTTTAATCAGCGCGATCGAATCTGCTTTGCTCAGAGAAATAAAAATAAATATTTTGATTCCCGAAAAAAATAATGTTTATCTTTTTAATTGGGCTCAAATGGCAATGCTTGACTCTCTGGTTAAACTTGGGGCGAATATCTACCTCACTCCCCCTCCCTTTGATCACTCTAAATTAATGGTTGTTGATAACCGCTGGTCCTTAATAGGAAGTACGAATTTCGATGCTCGATCACTTCGATTTAACTTTGAAGCTAATTTAGAAGTGTACTCATTAAAATTAGCTGCGGATTTAAATAAATTAATTGAACAAAAGATTATTAACTGCCAGCAATTGTTTGTGGAGGATTTCACCAATCAAACATATTTCGAAAAACTGAGAAACAATGTTTCAAAAGTGTTTTCCCCCTACCTCTAAATTTATTTTACTTTGAAATTTTTTAATGCACTAAAAGCACTTTTCCGAGGTACATTCTTATTGTTAGATTGATAATTATTCTTTGAGCTGGTGTTAGTACTTTTTCGATCACTTTGCTTAGCCCCTCGAGATAGAGATTTTTCTGCCCCTTCCTTGAGTAAGCTTAAGGAAAGTCGTCCTCTCTCTAAATCTATTTCAAGAACTCGCGCTTTCACTTCTTGCCCAACCTTAACTACTTTCATGGGATTATCAATAAACTTATCCGACATTTGAGAAATATGAATCAGCCCACTCTCTTTTACCCCGATGTCCACAAAGGCACCAAAGTTTGTAAGATTATTAATAACCCCATTATACCAGCCATTAACTTTGACATCTTTAAGCGACTTTAGAGATCGATCAAACTGCACTGATTCAAAAACTGTTCTTGGATCTTGAGAGGGTGCCTTAATCGAACTTAAAATATCACTGAATGATAGATCACCGATTTGTTCTTTAAGTAAATGATCAAGAGAGAACTTTTTATACAAATCATCTCGAGTGACCAAATCTTGAACGGAAGCTTGATTTTTCTCACACCATGATTCTATAACTGAATAATTTTCCGGATGAACAAATGTCCCATCTAAAACATTATTGCCTTCGTAAATTCTTAGAAATCCTGCTGCATTTTGAAAAATCTTATCAGTGAAGCGACCAATATTTTTTAATTCTTCTCTGCTAGAGAAGTTTCCTTTCTTTTCCCTATAAGTCACAATATTTTTAGCTAGAGTCATTCCAATACCTGAAATATAAGATAACAAGTGGTAGCTGGCCGTATTTAAATCCACCCCAACATAGTTAACTGAATCTTCAACCATTTGACCTAATGATTTCTTTAATTTTACTTCACTCACATCATGTTGATATTGCCCAACACCTATAGACTTAGGATCAATTTTAACCAATTCGGCCATAGGATCTTGAAACCTTCTAGCGATGGATACTGCTCCACGGACCGTCACATCTTTATCCGGAAACTCTTCCACTGCTGCTTTTGAAGCGGAATAGACAGAAGCACCTGCCTCACTAATCATGGTAACGCTTATTGATTTATTTTTAACTTTATCGATAGAACTTTCAAAAAAGTCTAATGTCTCTCTACCAAAAGTTCCATTGCCTATGGCGATATATTCAACACCAAAAGTTTCAATAATTTTTTCAACTTCTTGTTTGTTTTTAGCTAGTGCGCTTGGACTATTTAAATAGATAACATGATCAAAGAGTAATTTCCCGGAATTACCAATCACTACTAGTTTACATCCAGTTCTAATTCCTGGATCGACTCCTAAAACTACTTTCGCTCCTAAATAGGGAGCAAGAAGTAAATTTTTAAGATTCTCACCAAAAACATCTATGGCCGCTTTTTCAGCATTTCCTTTTAATTTAGTAAGGACTTCAGTTTCTAAGGAGGGATGAAGATAAAGTTTATAAGCTTTTTTTATCCATGTCTGAAGTTGAGAAAGATCTGATGAAACAACATTATTTTCAAATAATTTTTCGATTTTTCTCTCTGCATATTCTGAATCATAATCAACTGAAAGCCTTAGAACTTTATTCAAAACACCACGCCTAACAGCAAGATAGCGGTGAGATGATCCTTCTTTCAATAGTGAGCTCACTTTTTCATTGAATTCAAAATAATCTTTAAATTTATCATAGTCTTTAATCTTCTCAGCATCTTTCTTTTTTACAGTTTTTATTTCAGCAGACTTCTCATAGTCTTCTGCTAAACTTGATCTTAAAGAAGGAGTATAAACAATTTTTTCCAACACTAAAGCTTCGATATGTTCCATTAACTCTTCTATCGTATCGACATGTTCATTTTTCTTAAATTCATTTTTAATTTCATCAAGACGTTTTTGACCTTCAACCCACGCAAACATTAATGGTTCGATTCCCTTTTCACGAGCAATCATTGCTTTAGTTTTTTTCTTTTGTTTAAATGGTCTATATATCTCTTCAATTTGATCTTCAGTATTGGCCGCAAGAATAGACCTTTTCAATTCAGCAGTAAGCTTGTCTTGCTTTTCTAAGGTTTCCAGAACAAATTCTCTTCTTTTTTCTCTAGATACATACTCTTCGCAATAACTAATGATAGATCTAATCTGAGTTTCATCCATGTTCCCCGTTCTTTCCTTTCGGTAACGAGCTACAAATGGAACAGTGCAATCTTCTTCTTGGATTAATTGCAATGTCACCTTAATTGAAGAGGCTCTTAAGTTGGTCTTTTGCTCAATAAAAGAAATTACTTTATCCATCGTTTTCTGTCCTTCTCAGAGTACAAATTAAGCAGCTAAGCATCCGAAAACATAGAGGTGTCCCTATAGCTGATTAAAAGACTAAAGTTTTTATAAAATCTACCGAATTGTAGATCATGTCGAGTAATAACGCTAGAGAATATGATAAAAATGATTTAACTTTCATAACCGATTTTGGTTATAAATATGCGGTCATTCCCCTCATTGGTATTGCCATAATTGGGTTTGCCTATTTTATTTTCTCATTTTTAAATTATTATTACCTTTCTAGTGCTTACGAACTAAAAGAAACAAACATACTTGTATTTGTGCACAATACTTTAAAGTATAATTATGTAAATTTAGGCCTTTTTGTAATGACTTATTTAGTCGCCAATTTTGCAGTCGGATTTTCTTTAACCTATTTTCTCTTAGCACCTTTTAGAAAACTAGCTGAGCATATGAATGTTAATAATCCAGAAGAACTCAATTACTTCCCTAAAGATGCTTTAAGACAAAATACCTTACTTTTTGATTCTATATATCTTCTCTTAAAATTTTTTAAAGCCAAGAAAAGAAATGAAACTGATGCCATAGCGATCCCAGAGTATATGCAAGATTTATCCTTACCAAGATTATCTAAGGCAAATCACGCTTTTCTCTATGCACTTTACGCAATTATTTTTTGTATTAGTGGAATAGGATTATATAGTTTCACTAAACTATTATTTCACCAAACTTTACTTAAATTAAAATCTGAATATCTTTCAAGTCCAATTATTTTAGAAATAATCGAGCACCAACCTGAATTGGTTATCTTTGTTTCAACGGCCAGTTGTTTTGTGGTTAGTTTGTACTACTTTCATGTTTTAAGAAAATTAGTGAATAGTGTGAGTAGTGTTAATTATTGTTATTTAAGAGATATTCGAAAAATAATTCAAGGGTCCACTCATCACCGAATCATTCTAAGAAATTCTGATCCAGGTCGTTTTTTCGCCAATCGAGTCAATCAATTGTGCGATAAAAAATTAAATGCTCCTGTAAATGTCGTAAATTTAAATTCGGACTTGCCCCCTCCCCATCAAAAAAAAACGGCGAGTAACTAAATGCTTTAAGCCCATTGGCCCATAAGCATGAAGTTTTGAAGTAGAGATTCCCAACTCAGAACCTAACCCAAGTTCTCCTCCATCATTAAATCGAGATGAAGTATTAATGGCAATACAAGAAGAGTCTAATGATTTCCTAAATATCTCTTGATGAGACTTGTCTTCACTAATGATGACTTCAGTATGCCGAGATGAATGCTTTTGAATAAATTGAATTGCCTGATTAACGTCTGGGACTATTTTTAAGGAAAGTTTTAAATCTAAGTATTCTTGATCCCATTGTTCAGTCTGGGCAAGTTTTAGGTTAGAATAATCTGAACAAAATTTGTCATAAATAATTTTTTCTGTAAAAACTTCCACTTTATGCTCAGATAGTAATTTCAATATTTTTTGCAAAAAGGCGGTTTCTAAATGAGATTGATGAAGGACCAATGTTTCTATGGCATTACATACACCTGGACGAGATACCTTTCCATTCAATAAAACATCCAAAGCAATTTTTTCATCAAGCTTTTGATCAAAATATAAATGACATAGACCTTTTTCGTGAGCAATAACGGGTATGGTTGAATTTTCTCTAACATAAGAAACTAAAGACTCTCCTCCACGCGGTATAATTAAGTCAACATATTGATGAAATTTTAACAATTCTGTGACGAGACTTCGGTCAGTGCTATCGAGCATAACAAAAGCATCGGTATTTAATTCATCTTGGCAGGACTTAATAAAAATATCATAGAGAATTTTATTACTTTGGCCCGCCTCCTTCCCTCCTTTAGCCACAAATCCATTACATGTTTTAAGGCAAAGTGAAGCTAAATCAATCATAACATTTGGACGTGATTCAAAAATCATCCCAATTAACCCTAGAGGGATTGTCTCTTCAAAAATTTCTAATCCATTTTCGCGAGTTAGAGTTGGTGTCAACAGACCTACAACCTCATTCGCATTTGCTATTTCATCTATCATGTTTATCATGGACTGAATTCTTTTTGGATCTAAGAGAAGACGATCAATTAAAGCTGAACTCAAGTTCTTTTCCTGTCCTAATTCTAAATCCTTCTTATTGTGATCTATAATTTCGTCGACAGATTGGGAGATTACATCTTTTAACTTGTTCAAGACTCTAACTCTAGTTTCCAAATTGATCTGTGGTAAGTTAAGTGTTGATTCTTTTGCCTTCTTTAATGTGGATTCAAGTGCACTCATGCATTCCTCTTTATTGTGAAATCTTAAAACTCATATTATTTCTATGAATAAAAATTTTAAATAAATCATTGTTTGTATCAATATTTTTCACTTCTTTTTTCGTCGATTTATCTTGAAGATAAACTTTTAACTCTTTACTGGAATATTCACACAAACCTGCAGCAATAATCTTTTTCCCTTTTTTTACTAAGAGGCAATCTCCTCTTTTAAAGGTTCCTTCAACTTTTTTTATTCCTGTGGCCAGTAAGCTAGCCCCTTTACTCAATGCCGATTCTGCTCCCTCGTCAATCATCACATATTTATCTTTTTGAGCAAGGGCCAAAAGTCGATTTTTCCTTGATGAAAGTATTCTCTCTTCAGCATGATAAATAGTACCAACAGAAGAATATAATAACCGCTGAAGAGGGTTTGCTTTTTTATATGTTCCAATTAATGTGGTTACACCAAATTTAGCTCCCATCGAAATAGCAATAAACTTAGAATCCATTCCACCAGTTCCGGACTTAGACTTCCCTTTCAATTTGATACGTCCCTTAATTATATCAGAGTTTATTTCAGGTATAATTTTTGCGTTCAAATTAATATCTGGGTTAGAATCATAAATTCCATCGACACTAGTAAGAATCAATAATGTATTGATGTTTAACAATTCACAGGTCATGACTGCAAGCTGATCATTGTCTCCAAAGGTAATTTCTTCAAAGCTTACGGTATCGTTTTCATTAATTATTGGAATAACATTATTTTCCAATAATAATTCAATTGTATTTTTAATATTTAAATAACTTTTATTATGCTTAAAATCTTGATGATTCAAAAGTATTTGAGAAATAGAATAATTTTCTTTTTGAAAAGCTTTTGCTAATTCATGAATCAATCGAACTTGTCCCACAGATGAAAGAGCTTGAAGTGTTGTGACTGACTGGCCTTTTTTATTAAAATTCAATATCTCACGCCCAGTTTGAATCGCCCCTGAGCATACCAAAACAACTTCAAAACCTTCTTTTTTAAAAAAAGCTATATCCTTAACTATTTTATTTAATTTCTTTGAATCGACCCCACCTAAATCTTTGGTGATACAGCTTGAGCCTATTTTAATTGTGATTCTCTTTTTTAATTTTCTAGATAGCTCTTTTCTGACTTTCAAACAAATGCGTCCTTTTTTGCTGTTTCCCATAAATGATTTAGATAATCGGGCATTGATTCTTTAATGTATTCTTCATTTTCACAAACAGGATAAATTTCTCGGAAGTTTTTAGCCTTCCCCCCTGAAAAGCGTCGATAAAAATAATCTGGCTTTAAATCTGAAACTTTCGAACACCCACTAGCTTCAAGCAATTTTGAAAATGTTTTAATAGTGTTTAAATGAAAACTAAAAACTCTATTCGCTTTATCTTCAACATCGAGACCCGCGATAAGGTTTTTATCCTGTGTCGCAACTCCTGTCGGACAGGAATTATTATGACAACGGAGAGCTTGAATACAACCTAAGCTAAACATCATTCCTCTAGCCGAATAGCACGAATCAGCACCAAGAGAAAAAAGTTTTGCCATATCAAAGCTTGAGATAACCTTCCCAGCCACAATCACAGTAATCTCTTTTTTTACTCCAAATCCAACTAGCAAGTTTTGTAAAAAAATTAAAGCATCATATAAGGGAGTTCCTAAGGAGTTTGTAAACTCTAAGGGTGCAGCACCAGTTCCTCCTTCTCCACCGTCCAAGGTAATAAAGTTAGGGAATATTTTTCGATCTACAATTGTTTTAATTATTGAAACCAGCTCTGACTTTCGACCTAAACATAATTTAAAACCAATTGGTTTCCCATTACTTAATTCTCTTAATAGCTGTACATAATCTAATAATTCAGATGGACCATTAAAAGCAGAATGGGTTGGAGGAGAAAGAACACTTTCTCCTTCGGGGACTCCTCTAATTTCTGCAACCTCCTTTGTTACCTTTTCAGCTGGCAAGATTCCTCCATGCCCTGGTTTAGCCCCTTGAGATAATTTTATTTCAATCATTTTTACAGCATCCATGCTAGCTTTTTGTTTAAACTTTTCTTTTGAAAAATTTCCGTCTGCGTCTCTCGCTCCAAAATATCCTGTGCCTATTTGCCAAATTAGATCACCCTTTCCTTTTAGGTGATAAGGTGAAATTCCACCCTCTCCAGTATTATGAGCAAAACGACCAAGTTGAGCTCCTTGATTTAACGCCTCAACTGCTCTGCTAGATAATGATCCATAACTCATAGCACTTATGTTTAGAAGGCTTAGTTTATAAGGTTGGTGGCATTGAGATGAACCAACTTTAACATAAAGAGAATCTTCATCGACCTTCCCTTTAGTTAAGGAGTGAGTCATCCATTCATAATTTTCATCATAAACTTTTTTTCGTGTTCCAAAAGGGACCTTGTCCAATTGTTTTTTTGAACGCTGGTATACGATTGATCTTTCTTCCCGAGTAAATGGTCTGCCATCTTCATAATTTTCAACAAAATATTGTTGAATTTCAGGCCGAATAGATTCAAAGATATAACGAAAGTGCCCAATTACAGGAAAGTTGCGACAAATCGCATGTTTTTTTTGAAACATATCATAGATACCTAAAAGGAAAATAGGGAGATAAAAAAGAACGATTGACCAATAAATATCCCATTTAAATCCTAGTGCAATAAATATAATAAAGAAAAAAATTGACCCTAAAAGAAATTGAATTCTCAATTGACTAACTCCTGATATGAATAAAACTGATTATAATTTTTATTTTTAAAATATGTTTTTATATCCTCTAAGTCTTTCTCTGATATGGCCCAAATATAATCCCCTCCCCAAGCTCCCAAAGACTTTATTCCACCTGGAAAGTCTGAAAATAATTTCTCTTGAATAACTTCTTGACCATTGATCAGAGAAATTAGTTGCTCATGCTTTTTTAATAGTGGGATAAACTTATCAATTGAATTTACAGAAAAAAGCTGGTGAATAATATTATCGATTTGAGAGATTAACTTATTTTCTGAGTTAAAATTAAGGTGATCAATTTCTTTTTTAGAGCTAACCTTACTTCCAAGGTAAATAAACAAACTCTTTTCAAAAATGTCGTCCCACTGAGGAGTGACCTGCTTCATAGTTAGTGGATCTTTTGTGTAGAGAACAATATTTCCTGGGGAGAAGAAAGTTGCTGCTAAATCAGCTCCTGAGCCATTAACTGCGGAAAAATAAAGCTTCCATGGATCAATATTAAAGAGAGATGAAATATTCTTAATACTTGTAGAGGAGCTACCAAACCCATATTTTAAATGGAAATTAAATCGATTTACGATTTCACCTGCCCCAAATTTGCTTTGATCTAATTTTTTGACTGCATAAAGTAAATCATTGAAGAAAACCTGCGAGGAACTACTTCCAGGTTGAGACCTACCTAATGTCTCGAGAGATATAGTTAACTCAAAAAAAGGCTTTTTTTCATTCATTTGGAAACTAGAAATTTTGATTTTTTTATCGTCTATTTCTTCATGGGGGTTCCATAGACTCTCTTGCCAAAACTTCAAAGGCAAAACTACTGCCTTCCCTCCGTATAATACAGAATATTCTCCGAAAAGAATAAGTTTAGCATAAGATCTTACAAGATTCCTCATGACATAATTGTACTATGGGCGATTCAAGATAAGAATAGAATCATACAACAAAATTATTGAGGTTTTAGCACTAGCTTACCAAGCTATCATGGGATGAAGATTCTTTTTTTGCTTGCTTGATAATTCTATTCAATGAAGAAGGGTTCACTCCAAGATACATCGCAATATGATATTGAGAAAGCCTAGGGGCCACATCATGACGGTCACTTAAAAAATGCTCGTAGCGATGTTTTGTATCATAAAGGAGAAATTCCTGTTCTCGCTTTGCTTTGATCATAAAGTTTTCCGTAACAAGGATTCTAACCATTCGATCCCAGCATGGATGAATATCATAAAAAGATTCAAATTCTTTATAATTTCCAGAGATAATCTCACAATCTTCTAAAGCTTGAATATAAAAAGGAGAGCCTATTTGCTTGAAAGCAGCATTATAATTCATTACAAATGAATGCTCTCGATGAAAAGTCTGGTTCAGCTCTTTTCCCTTGCTATCAATATAATAAAAACGAACCAACCCAGATTTTATAAAAGCCATGTGAGGTGTGATATCCCCTTCACGAACAAAAAAATCACCTTTTTTTAGCTTTTTCAGCGAAAATATTTGCGAAAATCGATAAATTTCCTCATCAGGAATGTTCAATTTTAGGTTTTTAAAATAAATGGTGAAATAATTGTACAAATTCATAAGCTTCTCTAGTCTTCAAGGGGGTTTGGTTTTTTTTACCTAGAAAAATAAAATATTAACCTAGGATAACCCCATTATGCGCTACATCAAGTACTCGCTTAAGGATTACACCCCACTCTCTAAAAAATTCACACACTGTTTGATTCGCCTATATCAATAAAAAGCCTAAATTATGTAATTTTATATACTTAAAAACTGACAAATAGAGTTAAGCCTAGAAATTAAAGAAATCAATGACTTCTACCGAAAGTAGCTTTAGGAAAAGAGCTTATATATGTGGACTAAATCTAAACAAAAAAATTGTCAGAGAGAAAATAGCTATACTATTAGCTTTGATCGACCAGACTTTATGCATGAAATATGGGTAAATCTGACCATAGTGTATGGACCATCTAAGAAATTAGACTCCTATGAGTGTGAGGAGATTAACCATAAGAAATTTAGCTTAAGATGGTTTCACACTGATGCAAAATTCACATTAATTGAACATGATGGTTTTGATCAAGAATTAGAAGATCAATTACACTTAATCTTTGATAACAATGAAGCCAATAAGGCTGCCTGATTATTATCCAGTCCTTATAATTTCAAAACTGTTTCATCTTGAGTATATCGAATTTTTGCTAAGCTAGCGTACTTATCTTTATCATTTCTGAACCCAACCGGACAAACCACAACAGAACTTAAACCATGATCGGCTAAACCAAGCACTTCATCATACTTAGGAGCAATAAAGCCCTCCATTGGACAAGCATCAATTTTAAGATGAGCGGCAACTGTTAGCAATGACCCCAAGGCAATATATATTTGATTCTTCATCCACGCATTGATAGACGCTTCATCCATTCGTGAAAGAAATCCAACCATTACTTTCTTAAAGCCTTCCAGAGATTCAATTTCTTGATTTCTCATTTCTGCAGTACATTTAACAAATTTAATTACATCCTCTTCTCCAAATTTAGTTGGACGACAGAGCACAATTACATGAGAAGCATCAACCACTTGTCTTTGATTCCAGCTATGCGCTAACAATTTTTCTTTTTGTTCTTGTTTATCAACCACAACAAATTTCCAAGGCTGCAGACCAAATGATGAAGCAGATAATCTTAAAGATTCTAGCAAAGAGTTGAGTTGCTCATTAGACAATTTTTTTTCCGAATCAAATTCTTTTGTTGCATATCTCCAACTTAAGTCATCAATAATACTCATAAGTGCTCCTTCATAATTACAATAATCTTTAGATTAATTACATTTTTGTTTCAAAATATAATTCTTTTTGTTTTATATATATATTAGCAATGCCATACTTTAGACAAGCATAAATTAGTAGGATAAGAACGATGTTGAAGATAATTTTACTTTTAATCTTTTCTCTATTCACATTTAATCTATTTTCAAATGCTGAATTAAAAAATCAAATATGCTCTGCCATAAATTCGGAACAATCTAGCCTTACTATTTCTAAAGCCATATGCTTGGAAGGTAAGGTTCATTCAGACCTAGATTCGAATAAAAATAATCTCTACGGGTACTCTTTTCCCTTAAACCCTTCAAGTATTATCATATGCCAAATTGATCTGGATAACCCAATAGTGACTGATGATACTTATGAAGAAGATGATGAAGAAAGAGTTTCAACTTGCAATAGCTATTATGTCCCGGGAAAAAATATTATATCCCAAGAGGAAAAAATAAATTTTTGTGAACAACTCACAGAAGACAATAAAGATTTTCAATTATCTGATCATAACTTATCAAAAGAAAAGTGTCTTTCCAGTCCAATGTTTATTAAACCGACAAACTTTGAGCACGTTAAGTTTATATCAATACTCTATATTCAATTCCCAAAACTAGGGGATTATTGGTCGCATTCTTCCTACTTTGATTTAAAAAATAAAAAATTCGTGAGAAAATCAAAACAAATACAATCTCACTTTAGAACTTTTATAAAAAATCTCCCTGTACTTCTCAAGGGAAAATAAATTTATTTTTCTCTTTTCCTATTGTGAAATTTCCACTCTCTAACTTTTTCCTGATAAAACTTTTTACGAAATTTCAAATAGCGCGAGAAGTTGTATGAACCATCAAATATTTTAGTAACTTTTTGATTAAAGGAGTTTTCACGCAAACGAAGAGCCTCTATTCCCTGTTTTGGTTTATCCGCCTCAATTTTTTTATACAGTTCGGAAAAGTCACTAAATAACTTCGCTTCTTCACTCATATAACGAACAATACTGTTTTCATCTAATTCTAAGTCATCCAATAAGAATGAACTAAGATCAATGATCCAAGAGTCTTGGAAAAACTCCCCCCTAAAAAACTCGGGGAAACTCTTTGTGTAAAGATAATTTTCATAAAAAGTTTCTTTATACTCTTTATCTTGCTTCGGTTCATAATATTTCTTTTGGCTTCTTTCCTTTTCGAGAGTGTCCAAATAGCTATCACTGGCCGTTTTCCGATTAGCCAAATCTTCCGATATATTCCATTGACCAATAAAGTATATGATTAAACTAAGGGCTGCTGCTACGCCGACACCAAGGCCAATTTTTTTATAAAATTGCTTTTCTTTATCCAGGGTTTCCTTTTTCAAGGCTAAATGCTTCATGACGCCAGTATTCATTGCTTCATTTGTATTTCCATCGAGTGACTCTGTAATCAAATGCTCAACATCTTTAAGCACTTGTTCTTTTTTTCTAAAAGCGGATAAATTACCTAGTTGGGACTTATTCTCAGTCAAGTAACTCGAAAAAAGTGATTTTAAATTTTCTGTTATTACCTTTCGATAGTCCTTCCTCAACTTTTGTTCTTCTAGCTTCAACCTTTCTTTTAACCTGTTTTGACTCTCTTTATACCCAATTTGTAGATTTACTTTTCTTTTTTCAACCTCTTCTTCAATTTTCTTAATGACTGATTTAGATTCATGAACGGATTTTTTAATATCTGTTTCAGCTTTAAGTATCATCTTATCAGCTTGTTTTTTCGCCACTTCGATCATTTCGTTTCTTTCTGCTTCTGCTTCTTGTCTGGCCTCTTCAATAACTTTTTGTAGGTCTTGAACTTTATCTTTAGCTAATTTCTCTTCGATCTGAGCATCTGCTATAATTGTCGCCGCTTTCTCTGTTGCTTCCATTTTAATTGACTGGGCTAAATCGTCAGCTTCTTCTAATTTCATCTTGAGATGCTTTCTTCCACTTTCCACTTCTTTACTTAGGCTAGATTCCTGTTCTCGAAGAATAAATAAATCCTCTTCCAATGATTTTTTTTCATCTTTAATTTGTTGATTTACCTTTCCAAGCATTCTCTGAGCTTCTTTGGTTGCTTGAGCTACAATATTCTCCCCAGTACTTTTACTTTTATTTACAATTTCTTCTGATTTATTCTTCAACTCATCCATGCTCAAGTTAAATTTTTTATCGGCTTCTTCTAGTTTATTTTTATGGTATGTATCAGCTTTCTCTTTGGTGCTCGAAAAGAGACTATCAGCTTCATTCTTTTTATTTTTTTCATATTGGTTCGCTTTTTCTATTACACGAGTTTCATATTGATCTGCTTTCTCTTTTTTCTTTTTTTCGTATTGATCTCCGATCGCTTGTTTCTCAGCTTCGTATTTATCAGCTTTTGAGGTTTTGTCTCGATGGTAACTATCGGCTTCATTCGTCTTCTTTTGAAAATACTCTTCAGAGCTATTCTTCTTCTGAGAATAGTATTCATCTGCTTTAGAAACTCGATTTTCGTAATAGTTATTCGCTTCAGCTTTAGAAGCTTCTATGGTTCTTTCTGCTTGCTCTAAACTGTTCTTCTCGCGAATTTCACAACTCAGCTTAGTATCATTAATAAGTTTTTCACTCTCTTTTTTAACTTTTTCAGTTAGCGAAGCAGCTTCTTGCCGAGATTTCTCCAAAATATTCTGTGACTCTTCCCTCATTTTATTAACAATATCTTCGCTTCTTTCATTTGCTTCAAGTGTAATTTTTTCAGCCTGCTCTTGTGCTTTTCTTTTAACTTCGTTCTCAAACTCCTCGCCAGATTTAATTAGCTCGTCTCTTTTTCTCTCCCCTTCATTGATAAGTTCCATTTTACGTTCGTATTGCTTTTCTTCCTTTTCCTTTAATTCTGCTTCTTTTTCCTCAACTTCAATTTTTGTTTTTTCAAACTTCCCTCTCTCATTCTCAAGTTCACGATATGAGTTTTCTAATTCTATTTTAATTGAGTTTCGCTCAAGCTTTGTCTCTTCTAGTTCTCTTGCCGCGATTAATTTTTTCTCATAAATTGAATCGACATCTTTTTTAAGCTCACTTTTTTCTTGCTCCATTTTTTCTTTTTTATCAGTAAGATCATAGATTTTATTTTTAAGAGTTGACTCATCTCGTTGTAATTCATAAATTAAGGCTTCGATTGAATCTCGATTTTTTGTAAGCTTCTTTAATTCTGCTGAAAGATCAACGAATGAGTCAGACAAAACCGCATGCTTTTTCTTTATTTTCGATAAACCTTCTTCATGCTGATTCTTTTCTTCAGCAATTTTCGAATGGGCTTGTTTGAGAATTTTATCTGCTTGTATTTTTGATTGCATATTAAGTTTTAAAGCACGCTCTTTTGCAACAATTTCTTCTTCTTCAATTTCTTTTTGCAAGAGAAGTTTTAACTTCTCTTCTTTAGCTTTGTATTTTTTCTCATATAAATTTTTTAATTCATTTTCATACTCTTCAACAAAATTATTATCTTTATTCAAATTATTCATGATTTCGATTGAAGTACTTGTTAAGTTATCTTTATCAACAACGAATAATCCTGGGTTTTGAGGAGATAATAGATCTGTTTCTTTCTCTTTAAAGCCAAGCTCCTCTAATTTAAACTGTGATGTTTGAATTAGAGGATTATCTGTTATTGCAGTTTGATCTTGATTTAAAAGGGAAATAGGTGTGGCCGGAGGCGATTTGCTAGATTCCTTGATTCGATAACTAATAAAAATATCTTTTTTCCCTAACCTTAATTCATCCGACAGAGACAATGGATACTTTTTATGTGCCTTTATTTTATTAGCATTAATATAAGTACCATTTGTAGTACCTAAATCTTTAACTTTAACTTGATGATCTTCATAATAGAGATGTACATGTTTTCGGCTCAAAGAATCACAGTCAATATCAAAATCAACTTTTGCTCCTTTACGCCCAACCAAAAAAGGATTATGAGACAAATCAATTTCTGTCTTAACCCCAAACTGATAGATCAGTAGAATGATGGATTTACCATTATCCATTAATCGAAAACTCCATTTTTCAAAATAATCTAGTACCTAATTAAAAATTAAATACACCCACTTCTAGCGGGCATTATACTAATCGGCTAAATATTGAAAAATTATAGTATTTGTAACTGAGTTTTCTAGTATGGAAAACAATTTAGGTAAATAAACTCAATCCCTTAACAGGCATTAGTCTAATAGTTGATATTAAGAAGCTTTTTTATTTTCTTCATCAGAAGTGTCGTCTTCAGACATACCAGGTAAACTCTCTTGCCCTGAGGCGTGAACAGCTTCTTCTGGACCTTCATTATCTGGATTTTCTGTATTCATAGACAATCCAGCTTTTACCTCTTCAATAACTTTTTCAGTCTTCTCATCTGGGTTGCCTGATCCCCAGCTTAAACGTTTTTTTTGTTCACTCATTTCTTTTTTAATTGCCTCTTCTGCTAAAACATCAATAGAATCACGATTTTCGTCAAAGTTTTCAATATTTTTGGGCAAGGTATTGTGCTCACAAGAGTCCCAAATAATCTCAAGAGTTGCTTCCAATCTTTCTACAATATTTAGAAATAATTTCTCTGGATTTAAAATGGTATTAATCACGTTCATGGTTACAGAAAGAAGAATCCCCATAATAGAAGTACTCATGGAAAATGAAATACTATCTAAAAATCGTCCCATTACTTTTTGAGAGGATTCAATATCGGCCATGTCCATTCCTTGCAGTTCAGGTAAAGCGGCCATTATTCCTAAGAAGGTCCCAAAAATGCCTCCAACTAAGAAGATGCCTGGTAATAAATTTAAAATATCTGTAAAAGGACCAACTGGAAAGACCCCAATTGCACGATTAAAGCATGGATTATTTTTTAATATATTAATAGAGGAATCTTTAAATCGAGGATCTTTATCACCATACTTCCAAAATTTAATATTTCTTAGAGTTTCACCCACGAAAAACGCAGTACCATGCTGAATTAAAAAAAGACGATCACTCATATCCAGGATAACATCAGGATTTCTTCTTTTATTTATAGCACGAAATATAAAAAGTTCGTAATAAGTCTTCTCTAGTAATGTTTTTGTCGTTATATAAAAAGAATCATAATTTTTAAATGATCTTTCCTCTAAAAACTTACGCGTCCTTTTTTCAAAGTTTCTGGTGAACCAATCTTGTCTTTGCACGGTATAATGAATTAACACCCGCAGAATCACTCCGGCCATAAAAGCCAAGACCATCATCGGAAACAGAAAATCCGCTGCGGATGATAAAACCTCAATAAAATTTTTAATTACGAATTCCATTATTCTTTCCTAGTTTACTCCCCTAGATCAAACTTAATAATTACCTTTTGTGCTTTTTTACAATCGAACTCACGACAAAATTGATTTCGACTCATTCCCTTCGCTTTAGCTTTATCTTTACTATTTTCAGAGAAGAAGCCTCGCCCGGTAACATTAACTAGAGAGAGTAATTTTTTTTGATTTTTATATTCTAACTTTCTTGTATCAAAGATATATTCTTTGATCGATTTTGCTCGTTTATAACTAAGGTCTAAATTATAGTTCGCTGCACGTTGATCCTTAGGATCCAGGCTGTGTGGGTCCACATACCTCCCCTGATAGGTAGGAGAAGCAAATCCAATAATATCGATCCCCTCTATTTTATCCGCGATATCTTTATCTTTAAATAGAGTGTCGGCATACAAAGGCATAAATTTTTTCAATACCTTTTCCATTCCATTTTTTAAATTGGCACTTCCATTATCGAAGTAATCTTTCTCAAAAGAGATATAAACATCACCAGTTCCGCCATCGACATTTGCATTAATTCCGGCTTTTTGTAAGTTCTTAGCAATTTTTTGTGAAAGACGCTTCCTTGCATTGGCTTTATTTTGAGCTTTCTTTAAGTCTTTCTCTACACTGGCCAATGTTCTTTTAAATTGATTCTCTTTATTCTTAAGCTTTTCTTTAAACTGAGATTCTTTATCTTTCATTTTGCGATTAAACTCAGCTAGCTTTTTAATTTTAGCTTTCGCTGTTATTTTTTGTTTTTTCAAATCATCTTCAAATTTTTCTTTTTCTGCATCTAGCTTGTCTTGATTATCTTGTTTTTGTTGTGCAAGTTGAGCTTGAAACTCGTTCTCTTGTTCTTGCATTTGCTGTTTTTTACTCTCAAGCTCTTGCATTTTTTGATTAAGTCTCTCTGAAGCACTCATGAGCTCCTCATTCGTATCAGCTAGTTTTTGCTGTGTTTGATCAAGGTTTTGCTGAGTTTCATTCAGGTTTTGCTGGGTATCATTTAGTTCACTTTGCTTCGCCATTAAACTGCTTTGAGTTTGGGCTAAGTCTTTTTCGAGTTCAGCTTTTTTAAGCTTTTGTTCCACTATTTCATTATTAGCTTGGACTATAATCGAGTTGGCTTTTTCCAAGTTATTTTCTGTGGATTTGATTTGTTGATGATACTTTTTATTTTTTCTTTTTAACTTAGCAATGGATTTCTTAGATTTTTTCTGTAATTCTTTAAGTTTTTTATTATACAAGCGTTTTGAAATTTTCTTTTGTCTTCTTTCTTTTTGTAGCTTCTTTATATTTTTATCTAAGCGAGTAGATATTTTATTAATAACAGATTTATTAGCAGCTATACTTTTGTTCTTCTTTTCAATCGCAGTATTGAGTTCTTCAATTTTATTTTCATTTTGCGAAATGACGTCTCTATTTTCTGCAATAATTCTAACTTGTTTTTGAATTTCGTCACTTTGTGTCTGAATTGTTTCATCTTGCTCAGCTATGTGACGTACGTTTTCGTCAATTGTATCATTTTTCTTTTTAATCACTTTACTACGATGAACTAAACGTGATTTTTGAAGCATATTAGTATTAATAATACTTTTAACCATCTGCTGGTATTTATTTAAAGCAACAGCTTTCTTTTTATTATCCTCTGCTTGATTTCTTAACTTATTAGCTTCTTTTTGATTTTCATCTTCAAGTAAAGTTAAGCGATCCATCAGTTCTTCATAGTTATCCACTTCACTTTTTGATGCTTGTTTGGCCATGTAATCATCTTTAAGAGTTTCATACACTTTTATTTGTTGGCGAAGTTCTTGAACTTCCTTTTTTGATTTTTTTTGCTCAATGATTTTTGTAATCCCAATAGAACCACTACGAAGAGAAGAAACTACGTATAGAAGTAGAAAAACAAAAGAAAGAACCATAAACAAATCGGAGTAAGATGCCCATTTGTCATCTGACTCTTGTTTCTTCTTAATTTTATCGTAGCTAAAACTCATATAGAATTCCCACCCTAGTTACAGAAAAATAACTGGCATCCTCTCATTCCTAATCGGAATATATTTAGGATACTTGACTTCGTCTTTATTAACTGAGGGAGTTCGTCGGTTTTAAATATTTTCAATAACTTAAATTCAAAATCTATGGAAAAATATCTTAAAAACCGAGTCCAATTTTTGTCAATCGGCGAACAGTATTTTGTCCTCGCCTTGACCCCTCTTAGCCTATTGAAGTTTTTTGTCTCAAAAAATTATCTTAAGCTAATTCAATTTTATAATCTTTTTATTGAGTCATTTTATCAGTTTTATAAAATCAAAAGAGCCAACAGTAAGGCGTATTATGCTTTCAACTAAATTTAACGAAGGAATTAAATGAAATTAATAATTGTTCTATTACTTCTATTTATCAATGAAGTATTCTCTCAACCTTTTTCCCCCGCACCTAAAAGAGATTTAACTAAAAAGATCATAAAAAATGCATTTGCCATCAAGCATCCTAACTATCAGTTCAAAAAGATAAAATACTCTTGGAAGAACTATGGAACAACTTTATCAGTCAATGCTATGATCTCTAGTATCAAAATTTTTCACGAGCTCTATGATATCTATAATTTTTGGGAAACGCTCATCCTTGAACAAAGATTTAAGCTTGCCGACCTGATGTATTACGAAGCGGCCATCATTGAATTTCAAGTTTTTCAGAAATCAAATAATTCTCTTAAAGGTTTTGTTCATTGCCGAATGTTTAATATGGAATACCCAAATATTCCAAAAAGTGAATTAAGTCTTTCTCATTGCTGGGACCACGAAGAAAATAGAGTTAGGCGGCTAGAATTCGAATCCACATCAATTTACGAAAAACTAACTTTTGAAAAAATTAAGTTTAGTAAATTGGAATTTAATAAATATACTTTCCTTGATTGAACTGTAAATTAATCACTCAATTACATGTTTTTATCAAATTATAAAATTATATTTATTCGTACTTATATTTTGTATTATTTGGCTTAATAAAAGTAATTTGGACATCACTAATATTTCTTTCTGCAAAAGCCGCTTCACAATAGCATAAATAATATTTCCATTGATTAAAGAAAGTATCATCCATTCCTAACTTGCGTATTTCAGATTTTTGCTCTTCTACTTTGTCGTGCCAAATTTTTAAGGTTTTGGCATAGCTTAATCCGATATCTCGTAAATTAATTAAATGTAAATCTGTTTTCTCACAAGCTTTATGCATTGCTCTCATTGAGGGCAATAGAGTTCCTGGAAATATATGTTTTTGGATAAAATCAACGCCTTTACGAAATAGTTCATACCGAGAATCGGGAGAAGTTATAGCTTGGATGACAGCAACGCCATCGGGCTTCAATAAATGATCAATGGTTTGAAAATATTGGGGAAGGAACTCATGTCCAACCGCTTCAATCATTTCGATAGAAACCACTTTATCAAACTGCCCTTGGATATCTCGATAATCCATAAGTAAAATTTCAATTTTATCTGAAAGTCCTAGATTACTTATCTTTTCTTTGGCGAAATTATATTGTTCTTTTGAAATCGTCACTCCTGTCACTTTACAATCAAAATTAGTGACTGCATGAATGGCGAATCCACCCCAACCGCAACCAATTTCAAGGATATGATCTCCTGATTGAATATCCAGGTTATCACAAAGAGCATTAAGTTTATTTATCTGTGATTCATAGAGGCTTTCATTTCCATCAGTAAAAATTCCGCAAGAATAACTCATAGTTTCATCAAGCATCATTTGATAAAATTTATTACTTAAGTCATAGTGATATGAAATATTATTTTTGGAGCCTTCCTTCGTGTTTCTTTTAAGCAGGTGACCTAAACGATTAATCTGATTTAGGAAATTAACAAAATAGTTTTTATTTTTAGTTCCAGAAATGATCCCGGAGTTCTCAATATTTTGAATAGTCCATCTTAGGAGCAAAGTTAAATCATTTGTTTCCCAATCCCCGTTCACATATGATTCGCCAAAGCCAATATCACCTGACAGAATTACTTTTTTAAAAAAGATTCATTCTTAATATTCAGGTCCACGATCAGACCGTTTCCATTTCCTATCTCGAGAGTTTCCCCAGATGGTAAAGTGACCTTTATTAATCCTTTTGAGAAGTTTTTCAATAATCTTAAAGCTAGTTTTTGATAAAGACTAGAATTTCTAATTACACTCAATTGTTTATCTATAGTTTCCATAAATAAGTACCTCGCTGAAGATGTTTCTCTTCATTTTTTTTGAAATATTTAATTCCTTTTACCCATAGGATAAAAGCATGAAAGTGGATTAATATAATTGCTTTAAGTGTTACAAAGGGAACTCTTAACGTTTGCTTAATTATTTCTTTTGTGGTCGCCAATTTCTCCTTACCAGAGAAACTAACTTTTAAGACGGTTTCTGTTTCTCCTTGATCAATAATATTAATTCCCACAGAATTGCCTATTTTTTTGAACACAAAGGTCATCTGATAATCATGAGGAATAAAAGGAGAGATATAAAAGTACTTTTTTGTTTTATAAGCAAACCCATTTGATGAGAAATATTTATTATGTACAAAATAGGGCTTTTGCTCATTAAAAGTATTTCCAATTTCAATAATTGCATGTTCTTTACCTTGAATATCTTCAAGTAACACAAAGCTGACAGGATTAAACACATACCCCATAAACCTAAGAGATGTATAAAGAGTCACTTTACTAATTTCACTCTCTAAGCCATTTCGTCTTGCAAATTCAATATAGTTTTCGCGAGCCGTTTCTTTTCCCAATTTTAAATGGTCTTGATCCAGGAAAGAATAAATTCTTTTCTTACCAAATCCAACCAACCAGGTGGAAAGTGCGCTCAAGTTATCCAATGGAACTTTGAACCAAAAAAAATTATGCGTGAACTTGTACCTTTTTGGAACAAATCTTTCATGGGTTACTTGATATGGCACGATCTCCAGTGGATTCACAAAACATCCTTCTTAAGAATTGAACTGCAAAGGTTCACACTAGAAAGCAGGGCATCTTCATGGAAACCATATCGATAATAGCTACCACAGAAATTGAGATGCTCATGCTGATTTAGAGTATCTATTTTTTGCTGCGCTTTAACTGCTTCCACATCAAAGACTGGATGATGATAAGTAATTTGCTGAATAATGTGATTTGGGTCAACGTACTCTTCACCATTAATATTAACAAAAAAGTCTCTTTTATCAGAAACTCCCTGCAGCTTATTCATATAATAGACAGTATAAGCATTTTGCCCCCTCATCATAAAGTTCCAAGAGGACCAATTCTTTTTTAAATTCGGCATCACTTTTTGATCAGTATGAACAGTGGCAATATTTTTTTGATAAGAAAATTTTGATAAAACTTGATATTGCAGCTCAGAAGGATTTTGCAGCATTTTCAGGGTTTCATCTGCGTGACTGGCCACGATCACTTTATCAAACTCATGTTCATTTCCATTAACCTTGATTCGAACTTTATTGCCATCTTGATAAATACTCTCTACTTGAGCATTAAGATGAATATTTCCCTTAAAAGAATCGATTAACCGTTTTCGATATTCACGGCTACCACCCTCAACGGTTTTCCATTGCAATTGAGTATTGACTCCCACAAAACCATGATTATGAAAAAAGCGTACCAGAGATGTTGCAGGAAAATGGGCCATTTTATCCATGGGGGTTGACCAAACCGCGGAGCTCATGGGAACTAAAAAATTTTCGAAAAAGTAATTTCCTAATCCAAGCTTTTTTACATATTCAATAATTGATAAGTTTTGATTTTCAGAATTTTTAAGCATATTAGGTGCATCTGAATTAAACTTTAAAACATCCACAAGCATCTTAATAAACTTTAAATTAATAATATTTTTTCTTTGAGAAAAAATTCCATCTAGATTAGAGCCGTTATATTCCAAATCAAGACTCTCATTGCGTACACTAAAGCTCATGTCTGTATTTTTAATTGGAACCTTAAGCTTCTCAAAAAGTTTAACCAAATTAGGATAGGTTTTATTATTAAAAACCATAAAACCAGTGTCCATGGGGCAATTCTGCTCCCCATCGAAAACTTCAACAGTATTTGTGTGACCACCTATATAATCATTTTTTTCAAATACAGTAATATCGAAATTATCTTTGAGAAAATAAGCAGCGCTCATTCCCGCAACTCCAGTACCAATTATTGCCATCTTTTTCATTCTTACCTCTTTTCAAATAAGTAGTGACTTACAATCCACTCTTCTCCTTGGTTGTAAGCCCAGAGCTCTTCACAGCTCATAAAAAAGATTCTCCAATAATTAAACCATTTTTTAGATTCTCCATTCGGATAATGTTGGTCAAAAATTCTCAGTATTTTATCTCGGTTAGTGTCCATATTCTCAAGCCATGCTCTCGCAGTTTTAGCATAATGATTTCCATTAACTCTCCAGTGCTCTTTAATATTTAGATCATCTTGGAAATAATAAAAAAGATGTTCGCTTGGCATGATTCCACCTGAGAAAAAATATTTACTCATCCAATCACTCTCATCCACCACTTCATATTTATAAGTCAGTTCTCGATGAGCAAAGATGTGAACAAAAAGAGTTCCTTCATCATTTAACCAAGAATTTATTCGACCTAAGAGCTTTTGGTAATTCCTCATATGCTCGAACATTTCAATGGAAATTATACGGTCAAACTTTTCTTCAATAGAAAAACCAGTGACATCAGCGGTAATAATTTTAATATTATTTAAGTTTCTCTCCCTAGCTCTTTGCCGAATAAATTCACCCTGGTCAGCTGAATTGGAAACTGCTGTGATTTCACTATTGGGAAATTTTTCGGCCATGAATAAAGTGATCGCTCCCCAACCATGCCCTAATTCTAAAATTTTATCTCCATCATTAATTTGAGCTCGCCTGACTGTTAATTCGAGCATTTCAACTTCCGCTTCATCTAAGTTTTTAGCTTTATCCCAGTGGCAACAGCTATATTTTAATCGATCACCTAGTGCAAGTTTAAAAAATTCTGGAGGAACCATATAGTGCTGATCATTAGCCTTATCCGTTTCTACGGCGATTGGGGAATGCTTTAATTCGTGAATCAATTCTTTGCGACGGGTTTCAGCATTAGACTTGATACCATATTCATCTTTTAATCTTTGTTTCAGCAATGATTTGATGCCACCACGAATAAAAAAATCAGGAATAACTCCTTTCCCAAGCATCGAGTCAATCATACTTTTTCCTTTTTTAAGAGAGGTTTATTTTGAACTAATCGAATAATGATATAAAGGGCCGTTCCCATACTGCCAAAACAAATAAAAAGAACGAACCAAATAAGTTTAATTAAAAAATTATCCTCAAGAACCCAGACCCATAGAAAAAGAATGAGCTGATTGAGGTAAAAGTCCACAAGAGTAGCTTTAAACCACATGGGAGATGTGGTCCACCCAAAGTCAGTCAGCAAATTTTGTTGAAATCCGGCCCAGAAAGTGGTGGCAAGCATAATGAAAAAAAGAATTGTAAAAAATATTATTTTTATTGTTTTATTCATCTAGTTCGCCTTTGGAAGCCAAGGAATAAAAGAACTCGTTCTTTTTTTATAGTTTTCATATTCTTTATTCCCCTCATATTTTTGCTCTAATAAATAAACACCTGAGACTTTTAGTAAAAGTATGGTTAACACTAAAGGCCCCCACAAGATAAAATACCAGGGAGATTGGTTTAAAATAATTAAGAAAATTCCCCACCATAAAAGTGCTTCTCCAAAATAGTTCGGGTGACGAGTATATTTCCACAATCCAGTTTGCAGTGTCTTACCTTGATTTTTGATATCTTTTTTAAATTCATTTTTCTGATGATCACCAATCGTTTCAAAAAGAAAACCAAGACCCCACACCGCAAGACCGATAAAGTCTAAGGTTGTACCAAAACCAATTGAGCTTTTTTGATTAAAGTGAAAAATTATTAGCGGTGATCCAATTATGAGAGCAAGAACTGCTTGCAACATAAAGACTTTAAAATATGCTATGAGATTCGCATTATCTCCCCAGTCTTTTCTCCATTGAGCATATCGATAATCTTCTTTACCGATTTTTAATGAGCGAAAAAGAATATAACCACTCAAACGTATTGCCCAAAGACCCACTAAAGAAAGAAGTACCAAGGTTCGGGTTGATTCAATTGAACCAATAGAAAAAGTCGAGGTTATTATAATGAGAAAGAAACTTAAGCCCCAAGCAATATCGATAACGCTGAAATCTTCTTTATACCGAGCAACTAAATAGAATAGGTTAAAAAAGATAAATACACTTAAGAAGGTCGTTAACATTATAGATCCTCCAAAAATTTATCGAACTTTTCTAAAGAATCGAAAATGATAACCTCTTCAATATGTTTAAACTCAGGAAAGTCCATAGGGCTTCCACCACCTAAAATAACAGTAATATTTTCATCTAACTGTGCATCAATTTTAGAAAGGTAGGGAATAATATGATCATGATAATTCCACTGATCAGAAGTAATTACGCCTAGAACTAAATAAGGGCTCTTGAGAGCATTAACTGCTTGCCCTAAGCAATCAGCTGGATGAGTTGCGCCTAAGTAACGAGTTGTGAGGCGATTTGAACGACACAAGATATCTCCTATGATTATCGATAACTCATGAAGATTACCTTCAGGTGTCGCAAGTACCATCTCTTTTGATTTTGGCCCAACGTTTGGAAGGTAAATTTGAGAAAGTTGACCTCTTACGATGGTCGAAATGATATGCTCTTGGCTAACAGTGTATTTTCCTTTAGCCACCAGCAAACCGATTTCACGCATAATCGGTAAGATGATTTTAAAAATAAATTCTTTTGATCCAACACTCAACCTAAGATGTTGAAGTTCGGCCGCCACTAAATCTATTTTATAATCCGACAAATACATCAATAAATTTTTAGTACTAATTGAGTGGATGAATGGCGAATCTTTCGTATTTTTTGTATCTTTTTCTATTAATTCAATCATTGTATCTAACTCTGGATTTGAATAACCCGCTAGCGATGAAATTGAATGACCGTGTTCTAAAAGACGAGCAATTAACTTTGCTTTTTCTAAATCAGATTTTGAATAGAGCCTTTGTCCATTCGGCGCTCGTTCAGGCTGAAATACCTGATAGCGCTGTTCCCAGACTCTAAGAGTGTGTGGAAGAATGCCACAACTGTTCGAAATTACTTTTATACCAAACTTTTTTTCCACGGATGCTCCATTTTTAGGTGGATACTTGTCTAAACTTTGTTTAAGATAACACTTAAACAGATACTAAACAAGCTTTTTTTGTTAAACATCTCATAAACAAAGGGTTTTTGATGGTGACACTAATTTATCTACTTTTAGGGCATTGGTTTCTCTCTCTTTTCTGCCAGTCTTTTTTTCTTCATCGCTACTGTTCTCATCACATGTTTAAAATGAACAAAACCTGGGAGCGAGTATTCTACTTTTTGACTTATCTTACTCAAGGCCCAAGTTTTTTAAATCCAGAGAGTTATGCCACCCTCCATCAAAGGCATCATAAACATAGCGACAAGCCTCAAGATCCCCATTCACCATCAAACCACTCATCTGTTATGCATATGATGATGAACACCTACCATGACTATAAGGCGATTCTCGTGGAACAAAAGACAAGACCTGATCATAAAAATGAATTTTCATGGAATAGATTGGATAAATTTGCTCAATCAAAATACAATACTTATTTGTGGGTAATCATTTATTGCTCTTTATATTACTTTCTTGAGCTCCCATGGTGGGCTTATGCTGCTCTTCCTCTTCACTTTTTTGTGGGTCCAATTCAAGGGGCCATTGTTAATTGGTGTGGCCACAAAATGGGTTATCGAAATTTTGCCACCAAGGACTTCAGTCGAAACACTCTTCCCATTGACTTTGCCCTTATGGGAGAGCTTTACCAAAATAATCATCATAAATTCGGACAGCGTTTAAATTTTGCTCATCGTTGGTTTGAAATAGACTTTACTTTTTTAGTAGCTAAAGTTTTAAATTTCTTACGAATTATAAAAATGAAGGAAGCATAATATGAAACTAATAATTTTATCACTTTTACTCTCAATTAATCTAGCTTATGCAAAGGAATTAACAAAAATAGGTAGCGCTCTTTTAGAATATGATGTGCTTTTTTTTAGTGTGGATGTTTATGAGATTACCTATTTTAGAAATGACATGGGAAATGAAGAACTAGTTCTTGATTATAAAGTTGATGTTGAAAAGAAGCATTCTATTGAGGGGTGGAATGTTGGATTAGACCACCTCTTTAAAGAAAAACCTGTTTATAAAGAGAAGGCTAAGTGGATTTTAAATAATACCATTGACCTTAAGGATGGGGATAAATTCGTCATCCGTAAAAATATTCATGAGGTCATCCTGATCAAAAACAATCAAGAAATGGCTAAGGTAATAGACCCAATTATTGCCGAAATGATTTTCGAGCCATGGTTGGGAAAAAAACCCATTGATAAGAAGATTAAAAGTAAGTTGCTAAATAGGGAGGATTCTTAATGAAATTTTTAATAACAGGTGCCACGGGACTAGTCGGATCTCATTTAGTTCAATCACTATTCGAAAAAGGCTACGACCAAGTTAATGTACTCTCAAGAAATGCAACCAAGGCTCAAAATTCATTTTCATTTCCCGTGAAATGTTTTGAATGGAATCCCTCTACAGGGCAAATAGACATGAATTGCTTTGAGGGGGTGGATGTAATTATCCATTTAGCTGGAGAATCAGTCGCGCAAAGATGGAGTCAATCAAGAAAAGATAAAATCTTAAACTCACGTGTTCAAGGGACTAAGTTAATTGCAAATTCAATAAAAAAATTAAAGATACCACCAAAAAAAATAATTAGTACTTCCGCCATAGGAATATATGGCAGTCGCGCAAGTGAGCTCCTCTCCTCAGTTAGCACTCCTGGAGAGGGGTTCCTCGCCGATGTATGTCTTAATTGGGAGGCACCTATTCGAGAGCTTAGTCTTGAAAACACTCAAGCATTAATTCTCAGAGTAGGTATTGTCTTATCCCTTAAAGGGGGGGCACTCCAACAAATGCTCCCACCTTTCCAGGCAGGAGTGGCCGGTAATTTAGGAGATGGTAAACAATATATGAGTTGGATCCATATCGATGATCTTATAAGACAATTCATATTCCTAGCAGAAAATAAAGTGGACCAAAGTATTTATAATGGTGTTTCACCACAACCAGAAACAAATGCTTCTTTTACCAAAAGCTTAGGTCGTGTCTTAAGGCGCCCTACTGCTATACCTATTCCAAGCATAGGATTGAAAGTTCTATTTGGAGAAATGTCAGAAATATTGCTAAATAGTCAAAGAGTAGAACCAAAAAACTTCACTTTGGAAGGCTTCAATTTTAAATTTAAAAATTTAGAAGACGCCCTTGAAGATCTTCTCCAACATAAAAAAAATGGCGAGTATGCTTTAACCGCTTATCAATGGATTAATAAAAATCGTTCTGAGGTCTTCAACTTTTTTTCTAGTGAAAAAAATCTGGAACGAATAACTCCAAAATATTTAAAGTTTCAAGTTCTGGATAAAAGCACACCTCAATTAGAAGCAGGGACGATCATAAATTACCAATTAAGTCTCCATGGAGTTCCCATGAAATGGAAAACTAGAATTAATCAATTTGAAGAGAATAGTTTTTTCATCGACGAGCAGATAAAAGGTCCATACACTAAATGGCTCCATACTCATCAATTTTTAGATTGTGGTCAAGGGACCTTAATAAAAGACCATATTGTCTATAAAATTCCACTAGGTTTTTTAGGGCGAATCTTTTTAAGTTTTTTTATTAATAAAGATGTAAACAGTATATTTAAATATAGGAAAAAAAGCATTGCGACTATTTTCAATAATTAAAACAAAATCATAGGGGGAAAAATGAAGAAAATTATTTGTTTATTAATGTTATCAAGCCTTTCTTTTGCGGGAAAACATAAGCCACTTAAAACCGTGGACTATGTTGATTTAGATCGCTATTTAGGTAAATGGTATGAAATTGCTCGTTTTGATCAAAAGTTTCAACGAGGTTGTACCGCAACCACAGCTGAGTATAAAAAAATGAAAAAAAAGGGAAATATTAAAGTTATTAATCGCTGCCGACTAAACTCTCCCGATGGAAAATTAAAAAAAGGAATTGGACGAGCATGGATTAAGAATAAAAAGACAAATGCAAAATTAAAGGTCCAATTTTTTCTAAGAAGAATTAAATTAGGTTTTTTAGCGGGGAAATACTGGATATTAGCCCTGGGTGAAAACTATGACTATGCCATGGTGGGAGATCCTTCTAGAAAGTATTTATGGATATTGTCTCGAGAAAATACTCTCGATCCAGAAATTTATAATCAATTAGTTGAGCAAGCTGAGAAAACTGGCTTTGATACTTCAAAATTATTAAAAACACTTCACTAAAAGAATAATATGGAAAAGAAACAATCCTACAATATTTTTTGGTTTCGACGAGACTTGAGACTAAAGGATAATGTAGGGTTGTACCATGCTTTAAATTCAAATACGCCAGTCATTCTCATTTTTATTTTTGATAAAACTATTTTGAAAAAACTTTCTGAGAAAGATGATCCTCGAGTAAATTTTATTTATCAAACTTTGCAAGATATGAAATCTTATCTACATGAAAAGAATCGAGACCTCCATCTTTTTTATGGAAACCCAGATGAAATATTTATTCAACTAACTAAATCGTATTTTATTAAAAAAGTTTATTCCAATGAGGACTATGAACCATACGCCATAAAACGAGATCAAAAAATACAATCCATTCTTTTAAAAAAGGAAATTGAGTTTGAGCAATTTAAAGATCAATGCATTTTTGCCAAAAATGATATCTTAAAAAAAGACGGCAATCCCTATACAGTTTATACTCCTTATAAAAGGAAATGGCTTGAGAATATTACCGAAGAGCATTTAGTCAACTTCCCCTCAGAAAAACATCTAAGTAAAGTCGCCTCTCTATCAGATAAAAATTTTCTCAAGCTTAGTGATATGGGATTCAAAGGTGATATTAATCATGAGCAACCCAAAAATATAAAAAAGAAAATTATAATTAATTACAATCAGGCTAGAGATTACCCGGCAAAAGAGGGAACAAGTTTAATGAGTACTAACTTACGTTTTGGATTAGTCAGCCCTAGAAAGTGTGTTCAAATTGGTCAAAACTTAAATGATACTTGGCTAAGCGAGTTGATTTGGCGTGAGTTTTTCATGCAAATATTATTTCACTTTCCCTACTCCATTAACAAATGCTTTAAAGAGAAATACGAAAAAATAGAATGGGTTAACGATAAAAAAGAATTCAAAAAATGGTGCGAAGGTAAAACGGGTTATGCTTTGGTGGACGCAGGCATGCGAGAGCTTAACCAAACAGGCTTTATGCATAATAGAGTCCGTATGGTTGTGGCCAGTTTTTTAATTAAACACCTACTCATAGATTGGAGATGGGGAGAGAAGTACTTTTCCCAAAAATTAATGGATTTTGAATTAGCATCCAATGTAGGTAACTGGCAGTGGGTGGCCGGGACCGGTTGTGATGCCGCTCCTTACTTTCGAATTTTTAACCCTGAGACACAACTTAAAAAATTCGATCCAGACTTAACATATGTAAAAAAGTGGGTACCAGAATACGGTACAGATGAATATCCTGCAAAAATGATTGATCATTCATTTGCCTATCATAGAGCTTTGGAGGCTTATAAAAAAGTTAATCTAAAATAAGAAATTTATTATCAATAGCCTGCGCAAATGGCTTTATCAATTAATAATTTTCTCTAATTCAAGTCCTGATAAAATTAGTCCCGCCTTTGCCCAATTAAGTGGCGTTATAGGAGATGGAACATAATACTTTTTCTCATCGATCACGATAGTGTTTATACTTTCTGGAACTTGAAAGTTTCTCACTTCTTTTGCATCCGCTGCCAGTATGGGTTGCTGCTTATTAAAGCTACCTGTAATTTGCCCTAAGGCTCTTTTATAGTGATAGATAGCTTTGTACTTCGCTTGCTGTTTGAGGTTTTCATTTATTGTATTCTGATAAAACTGAGAATAGATCATTGATATCTTAGAATCAAAGAACCACTGCGCTTCAGTATTTGGAATAATTTTTTTAAAACGAGCTAAAAAAAGCTCATCACTAGATGCGTCTCCAGTTAATTCAGGTTCCGATTTAGATTTATCTTTAATCCAATAATTTCCAGCTTGATAACTATCATTAGGATAACGGATCACTCCATAGGGACGAATTAATTTTTCCACTAATGTTAATGCATATCTTTTTTCTAATTCAGTGAGCTGTTTTAAAGGCATCGGTAGAAATAAATTAAAAAGAGCTGCATCTTCGAGTCGAAAAATTGAATTGCGCGGATCAGATTGTGGTGCTTCTCCTCCTAAGGATAATTGGTAACGAATGGTCTTATAGCCATCAGAAATAATCTGATCTATATCTTTTCTATTCCAATTAAAATATCCTTTGATCCCTTCTAGCTCACTCCACTGCTCAAAGGACTTAACCACCATAGCAATGCTAGAGGTATTAATTTTATCAACTTCCTCCCAAGCTCCCGCTCCTTTGAATTGATGATAATTTATGGCCAAGAAATATTTAGGAAAAAGTGTAACAACTTCCGTATTTGCGGAATTTAGCGAATTGTAGTCTATTAGTTTATTCTTAAAGGCATCGGCTAAAGCTAAGAGAAATAATCCATGGGCATCATTTTGCCGATGATTCCATAACTGAGGCTTTCCTTTCTCCATCACATCTTCAAAGTTTTTCGAAGCTCCATCAAAGCGAATGTGAGGAACATTCATTTTACTAGTAGCGGCCAGTGCTGGATTTTGAATGATTTTTTTCATTCTCTCTAGCTGATTTGAATGACTATAATAATCCCACAAAGCGGTAATCAGTTTGGTCGCCTTTTCTTTTTGCCCAGACTTATTTAAAGCGAAGTACACCCAAGCTGAATCACGCACCCATACGGCATCATAATTTGTTTCATCTTTTTTACCTTCTTCAAACCTTTCTGCAGCTTTAGTAAAATTATTTTTAGTTAGTTCAATTTTTACAGCGGGTTTAAGTATTTGTTCAATTTTTAATAACTGATTTCGAGTAAGTGGCTTTTTAATATACTTGACCATTCGAGGATTAAACACTTGAACAAACTGTCCTTCTGAAGTGAGAACGGTTTTATGAGTTGGATTTTGTCTTAAATACTTTCGTAAAACTTGCTTGGGTGTTTTATTTTTTAATGAGGAGCAAGCAACAGTGAATAAGCACAGTAAAATAAAGTTAAAAACCTTCATTATAAGATTCCTTAAATTAGTTTCAATTTATAAGATTTATAGGAAAATTGGATAGTTACGCCAAGAATAAATATTAGGATTGAAATATCTACAAATAACTCGGTTTATGCTGCCTAATAAAAATCTTAAATGCTGTATTGATGAGACCCACATGACTATAAGTTTGCGCCACATTCCCCCACTGAGAGCCATCCGTAGGACAAATATCCTCTGAATAAATTCCTAAGTGATTACTTCTGGTCAGGAGTGAATCAAAAACTTTCTTGGCTCGCTCAATTTCTCCAATTTCGGCCAAGGCTTCTGCATACCAAAATGCACAAATAAGGAAGGTTGATTTTGTTTCGCCAAAATCATCGTGGTCACGGTAACGATAAATTAAATCATCGCATATTTTCAGCTCTTTTTCTAAAGCTTCAATATGATTTTTTGCTTTTTCTAATTGAGATTTATCTAAGTAGTGCATGGTTATGAGAAGAAATTCAGAAGCATTTAAACTTTTGTTTTCCTGGCTCATTCCATAAGCAAGCTTATCTGAATCAAAACATAACTCTATTTGCTTAGTTGATTCATCGATCAACTTTTGAGCTTTAATTTGCATATCATGATCTTGATACTTCACAGCTATTTTCTTGGCCGCTTGAGCTCCGGCCCAGTGAAAGAGAAAACTTTCAGCATGCTTTTGCATCTTCCCTCGAAACTCCCAAATACCGGCATCTGGTTTATCCATAACTTGCTCAATACAATTTAAAATTTTATTCACAAGCTTCAAGCTGGGTGTCGAAGAATTTTCAAAAGTTCGAAGGTCCGTATAAAGAGGAAGTAAGGATAAAATCATTTGTCCATAGACATCATTTTGTACTTGCCGATAAGCATCGTTCCCCACTCTGACAGGGCCATTTCCTAAATAACCTTCCAAAGGAAGAATGGATTCTTCGATTTTGGAACTTCCATCAATTTTATAGACGGGTTGAAACTTTCCACCACGTTCGTTTTGAACAATATTTTGAATCCAATGAGAGTAGCGTTCTGCTTCATTAAAGTGACCTAAGTTAGTTAAAGCATTCAAGGTAAAATAGGAGTCTCGAATCCAACAATAACGATAATCCCAATTTCTTTCCTCTCCAGGAGCTTCTGGGAGTGAAGTTGTTCCCGCAGCAATTATCGCACCGGTATCTTCGTACTGATGTAGTTTTAATAAAAGAGCACTGCGAATAACTTCTTCCTGATAAATTGAAGGAATGCTTGAACGGCGTACCCATTGTCGCCAATAATGAACTGTCTTTTCTAAAAAAGATTCAAAAGTCTCCTTTAGTGGAGCCTCTAAGGGGGCATCATAAGTTAAAACTAAGTATAAATCTTCAGTTAAAACAAATTCATTTTCATGAATGATGTGTGTTTTGGCCACATTGGTAGTGAGCCTTACATTTGCATTAAGGCCTTCGAAGTTAATTGAGTTGGAACCATGAGTTTTTTTAGCTGCAACTTCACCATAATTTCCTACAGGGTTACATTTTATTTTGATTAAGGGACTTCCCTCAATCAACTCCACTTTGCGAAACAATTGGTTCGGTCGATGATAGCGATCAAAGTTTTCAAACCGAGGAGAGAAATCTACCACTTTAAATTTTCCATCTTTGGTTTCAAATTGAGTCTCTAACACATTTGTATTTTGCACATAGGCTTGCCCGGATTTATAGGAATGAACTGGCTGAATTGAAAATCCACCTCCTTTTTTCTCCGATACTAAACTTCCAAAAATGAAGCTCGAATCGAAGGAAGGCCAACATTGCCACACCACGTTTGCATGAGTATCGATGTAGCTCATGTATGAGCAATTCCCAATAATTCCAAAGTTATACTTATGTTTTGTCATATTTGAAGTTTATGCTCTTCACTGATAATATTCAACCGCCAGAACTTTTTTACTAAGGAATAGAAATGTCTCGTTGGATCATAGTCAGTAATCGCCTTCCCTTTCACTGGGATGAAACTCGAGAAAAACTTACTCAAAGTGGTGGAGGTTTGGTGACGGCTATCAATGGAGTAAAGTCTAAGAAACCCATGCACTGGATTGGTTCACTTGACCACAATATTCCGGAAAATTTAGTAAAAACCTATAAGTCTAAAGATAAAACGACCTTTTCTTATCCTAAGATTTCAAAAAATCTTTATGACAGCTATTATAATGATTTTTGTAATGACGTTTTATGGCCACTTTTTCATTATGAGAGTGAATTAGTCCGTTTTGAAGAAACCCACTGGAAAAGTTATGTTGAAGTTAATCAGCGTTTTGCTGATCATATTTCGAAAGTAGCAAAAGCTGATGATTTAATTTGGATTCATGACTTCCATCTTTTTCTTGTTCCAAAATTTCTCAAAAAAATAAACAAGAATCTCAAAGTAGGTTTTTTCTTACATATTCCTTTTCCTAGTTCGGAAATCTATAAACAACTCCCCTGCCGTAAAGAAATTTTAGATGCCCTAATCTATTCTGATATTGTGGGCTTTCACGATTTTTCTTATTTACGGCATTTTGCAAGTTCTGTTTATAGTATCTTAGGCATCAGCTACAACTTAATGGAACTGCAAGGTCCACTTAATAAAATAAAACTTGGAGTCTATCCTGTTTCAATTGATACCGAGAATTTTATTCGTGTGGCAAAATCCGCTAAAACAGAATTAGAAATAAAACGTAATAAATTAAACCAAAATAAAATTAAAACCATTCTTGCTGTGGAACGCCTAGATTATTCGAAAGGAATACTTTTAAAGCTAAGAACATTTAAAATGTTTTTAGAAACTTATCCAAAGTACGTGGGTAAAATTCAATTATATCAGATTGCAGTTCCTTCAAGAACTCAAGTTCAAGACTATATAAATCTTCGTCATGAAGTTGAGATGTTAGTCTCTGAAATCAACGGTCGTTTTTCTAAATTAAACTATGTCCCTGTGAAATACTTTTTTACATCAATTAATATGAATGAACTCATGGCGCTCTATCGTACGAGTGAAATATTATTTGTAACGAGTAAGCGAGATGGCATGAATTTAGTATGCTTAGAATACATTGCAGCTCAAAATCTACGTAACCCTGGTGTTATCATGCTCTCAGAATTTACCGGAGCGGCTAGTACTTTAAGTCATGCAACTCTCGTAAATCCATTTAACATCGGAGACAGTGTTCGCATTCTTAAAGAATCACTAGAAAAACCTCTTGTGGAAAGAAAAGAAAATCACAAAGTGATGCTCGACTACCTCAAGCATTATACAGCGAGCACTTGGGCTAATTCATTTTTAGAAGATCTAAATTCACAAGGACGAACTGGTGTTGTGCAAAAAGTGAATTTAGAAACAAAGGATAACTTGAATAAAGTTAAGGGACGAATTAAAAATAAATCAACCACCTTTCTTCTCGATTACGATGGAACACTAAGCCCAATTGTTTCCAGGCCTGAATTAGCTTTAATTAATCAAAAAACCAAGCAGCTTTTAACTACCTTAAGTCAAAGAAAAAATACAGATGTGGTGGTTGTTACAGGAAGAGATAAAAAATTTATTTCACAACAATTAAAAGGGTTAAAAGTATATATCGCATGCGAACATGGAGCTAGCTTCTATGATCACCAAAAGAAAGTTTGGAGAAACTTAGCCCCCTCCAAGCGACGAGTTTGGTTTGAGCATGCTATCGATATTATCTCTCAATATCAAAAACGTACTCCAAATAGTTTCATTGAAAAAAAGAATTATGGAATTGCTTGGCACTATAGAAACTCTCCAGATGCTTTTGCTGAATTTCAGGCCAGAAAGCTAGTTCAAGATCTAGAATCAGATCTTTCTAAATTCCCAGTGAACGTTTCTCGAGGAAAAAAAGTAGTTGAAGTAAAATCAGTTGAAGCGAATAAAGGTTATTTTGTTGATTGGTTTCTATCTCGCTATATACAAAAGGAAACTGAGGTTGTAGCCATTGGAGATGATAAAACAGATGAAGATATGTTTCGCTATTTAATGAATAGAGGAATTACTATCAAGGTGGGAGACCCCAAAGATACTTTTGCACAATTCTATATTCCAGAACAAGACAATGTCTTAAAAACTCTTAAAAATATGACTTTATAGAATTTATCTATTTCACCACAACTATTCTGACCATAGCGTTTTTACAATCATTCATTAGGCTTGCCCTATATCAATCAAAATTTTAAAATTCTCGTTTATCCACTATCAAACCTTACCAAAAAGGAATTGTAGTGAAAATTATAAGTCTACTCTGTATTCTCTCTTTCTCATTTACCTTTGGTCAAACGCCTTTGGGTGAATTAAAAATTAAATTTAATGGCATTAGAATTATGGAAGAAGGATCCTTTGAGCGGGATGGTTATTTTTTTGGAGCCTTAGGCAGTAAAGTAACAATTAATAGAAATATAAAAGATGTTAATGAAGAAGTATTAGAACAAGTTAAACTGTCATTACTCAATTTCATAAGCACATCTGACCCTAATATTTTTGAAGCAGGCGAAAATCCCTTTCCTTTACTGGTAAAGCAAGAAGCATCTGCTATCAGTTTTCATCGAGAAAATCTTAGAATGAACCCAAAAGAAAGATATAAAGTTTCTGAAATTGAATTAATAGAATATAAGCTAATGCTGGTTCAGCCAATTGGTCTGCAAACAGAAATTTTCGTCAAATTAGGCATTTCACTTGGTTATGCCCCCTATAATTGGACTGACAATACAGAACTAATCTTAAGTGAAGAAGAATTACAAAACCAAATTGATACCAGAGAACATTTTGATGATGAATATCCAGGAGACGTAACCGCAGGATCTCCCATTACTCGCTTTAAAAGTGATATTGGATTCAAAAGAAAAAATATTTATTTCAAAGGATTTTTTGAAGGACGAAGTTCAGGAAACTATACTCGCTGGGAGGATAATAATGATCCTGACACCCTTCATGGGTATTACTACCTATTTAATTGGGAAAATAGATCAGACAGACAACTTGGGCTAGAGCTTGGAATGGAACTAAGATTAATTAAGAACTATCCAAAATTTAGCTTGTATGCAACCTTCTACCGTCACAAATTTAAATCATGGGCCCAAATTGCAGAACAAGGTAACGGAACTTTTTATGACACTCAAGATACAATCCATAGGCCAGAATTAAATTACAATTACCTTAAAGTTGGATTCGAAATTCCAGTATCATTCTATCGAAGATAGCTTATATACCATAAATAAACTCATAAACTTTATTTCTATCTTCTGTGGTTAATGTATGCGGCCATGGAGGCATCATGTTATTTTCCATTAGAACCATCATAGTAGAAACTTGTTGTTTGGTTATTGGGGACCTCACTCCTCCTTCTTGATGACAAGAATAGCATGAAGGAACTTTTAGAACTTGTTTGTAATAATCATTATTTAAACCTAGTTTCTTTTTACGAGAAAATGGATCATTCTTTTGAATCATCACTTCTCCATAGCTTCTAATTCGTAAATTCCAATAATTAATTGTTAATTTTTCTCTCAAACTCATTTTTGCATTTTCAGAGTTTAAGTTTGGGCGAATTAACCTTGGCCCACCTGAATGACAATTAATACAATTAATTTTATACTCTATCTCTTTTCCATTTTTAATTTGATGATAACTTGCTTGATATGGTTTTGTTGATTTATCCACAATAATTTTTACTTTATCCCAAATTTTTGTCTTTAAACCATGGTGAGACTGGTTCATAATCCATATGTCCCTATTAGCCTCGCTAATAAGTTTAATTTGATTATAAACCGGTTTTAAATCAACGGTTTTTGATTCAAAAGATTCAAACAAGACATAGTCTGGAATAAGAAATCCCCCCCCTAACAAAGTTAGGAAGGAGAAAAGAAACCTATAAACTTCCACAATTAAAGTAGACATCATCTTTCCCTTGCGTCGAAAGCTTTCCCATTAAAATTTTCTTCATTTTACACGGAACCCTTGAATGGGGTGGACAATAAGGAGCTTCATAATATTTATTAAACAAAACGAATTCAAATTGATTTCCATCATTACTAAATAATTGGTACTTATTTTGATCAATTTTTTGCCCAGCAAAGGTATTCTCAACCAAAATAACTCTTGCTGTCTTTGACAGTTTTGCAGTCACAAGTTCAGGTCCAAAGGGAAACTCTTCCATTTCAAATGTGTGTGTTAAGCCTAGGCCAGGTGTTTTAGCACAAGAAATACTTTTGCCTCGAGCTTCAGAAAAAATAAAACCAAAAGTAAAAAATGTTAAAAATAGAAATTTCATATATTAACTCCTCTATAAGTAAGTGAAAGTACTCACTAGATGAGAATATTTATAATAAATTAAAAACTATTTAAAAATTTAATAAAATTAATATATATATTAAATAAATTTATGGATTTAAAAATAGACGAGCTCCAAACATTCCTCCATGTCTTTCAGGCAGGCACCTTTACAAAAGCATCCTTGACTTTAGGATTAACTCAATCCGCTTTAAGTCAAAAAATTGCTAGAATAGAGGAAACACTTCAAGCCAGTTTATTTATTCGTCATCCGAGGCATCTCGAACTGACCTCCAGTGGAGAGGATTTATTCTTATATGCTAAAGAGGTAATCGAGAGACAGTCTGAATTTATAAAGAGATTTAATCAATATCAAAATCAAAATCAATTATCAGGAGTTTTAAGAATTGCTGGATTTTCTTCTATCATGAGATCAATGATTATTCCTCAACTTAGTTCTCTTATCAGATCAAACCCTGAAGTTTCAATCGAATTTAGATCTTTTGAAATGTATGAATTAGAAAAAGTTTTAAAAAGTAATCAGGCTGATTTAATTTTAACAGATTACATGCCTAGTCTGACGACTTGTGAAGAGATAACTATTTCTCGAGAGGAATATGTTATAATTTCAAGTAGGAAGTATAAAAATATTCCAAATATTTTCCTAGATCACGGCCATCAAGACAATGCCACTAAGACATATTTTAACTTTATAGGTGAAAAAACAAATTACGATCGCTACTTTATGGGCGATGTTTATTCAATTATTGATGGGGCAGCATCTGGATTAGGAAAAGCGGTTATGTCTAAGCACTTAATTGAGAATGATAAGCGCTTTAAAATTCATAAAAAAAAGAAAAGATACTTTCGCCCAATTGTATTAAGCTATCATCGGCAAAGTTATTACGCTCCACTTCAAAAAAAAGTAATTGAACTTCTCTTAAAATTATCTAATTTGTGAAATATTTATATTCAGAGATTATCGTAGTTGCTCCAACTGAACCTTCAAAATACTTTTGCTTTATTTTTAAATATTCCTCATTAGAGAAAAACCGCTTCATTCTATCTTCGTTTTCAAAAAAAATAACAAAAACTCTATTTATGGGCCGTCCCTCTTCATTTTTGAGAACTTCTGAAACTTTAAAGTCATAACGGAACCCACCGCCACACTGTATTAAAAGTGGTTTCATTGCCTCTCTATATTGAGCATAGAGGTCATCATTTTTAATTTCAAGTCCAACTAATAATTCATAGTGTTTCATTTAACTTAAATCTATATCTTTTTTGGGCTTAGCTTAAGGCTCATGAGAAGCTTTTGAGGCTGCTTTTTCTTTTTTACTTCAGTTGACATTTCCATCGTGGCATCTTTCCCATAAATAGTGAGAATTTTTGGTGAAGTGATTAGAACTCTTTCCTCTTTTATTAATTCAAAAACTTTTACATCAACTAAAACTTCATCTCCAAAGACCTCGTCACCAATTAAGGATTGAGGGATTCTCTCTGTGAGTTTAACTTCGAGAATATGATTGGTTTTAGGAATAATTAAAGTTCTAACTTCATCGAGGAACAACTCAACTTTTTTATTAAAAGTAATTTTTTTATTTGTTTTAAAATTTTTATATTGAATATCTAATGAAACCCGGCAAAAACCAGATAATGTAAACAATAGAGTCAAAAGGAAAATGAACTTAGACATATAAACTTCCTTGTTAAATGCTTATGGAAATAAAAGAATAATCAATTTAAGAATGAAGATCAAATGATATATATAAAAGATGTTCGGTTCTTACTTAGATAGACTATCCTGAACAAAAAATTGAGATGTAATAAAGTTAATAGGAACGCTTACACATTCACGCCAATAATACTCTAAATCATCAAACCATTGTGAATCAAATTTTTTAATTGTTAATATTAGGGCTTCAATCCAATAATAATAACTATGAGGATGAATATCTAAATTATAATGGTTGTGAGATTTAGCTATTCGCATTATTTGCTGTTTATTATACTTATCTTCATCATCAAGGTAGCGAATTATTATCTCAAGACCTTGTATTATTGCCTTATTCTGATGTTCTAAATCCGTATCCATAAAATGAACTTTAAGTTCCTTATTTAAAAAGAAGAAATTTTCATAAAATGTCCGACCAAATCCCTCGCCAACCCTAATTCATTCCCAACAGTGATGGACTAACCGAACCTTCTCTTGCCAATTTTTTTAACTTGGGAATTGCAGCCAAGCTGTATAAATATCAGGTTCATCATTACTTGTGTGAATCACTCTGTCTTGAATTATTGAAAACCGATGAAATAAAATCTCTTGTCTTTGCTGATCTAAAGTTTGAATTCGTCTATGTGCAAAATAATTTTGTCCTTGAATTAATTTCCACTCAACATCATATCTCTTTGGCCCGAGACTCCACAATATTCCTTCATCGTCTAATAATAAATAGTCTTGATGAGTAAAATAATTCTCATCTTCATCTCGTATCATAGTGTATATAAAGACACGCCCATCTCTTTTTAGATGCCTTTGAGTTGTTTGAAAGAAATTTACTCTATCTTCTTCATAAACTAAACAATGTAATAAGCAGCTATCTGTAATTAGATCAAAAGTGATTTCTAAATTTAAAGAACAAATATCCAAACATTTAAATTCGATATTATAATTTAATTCTTGAGCTAGAGTCATTCCAATTTCAATAGCAGTGGAAGAGATGTCAACTGCAACACATTCATAACCGATAGTTGAAAGAAAAAAACTCTGACTACCAGAACCACTACCAAGGTCTAGAGCTTTCCCTCCTTTCCCATCTTCTAAAAATCCAAGTAAACTATTATTTCTCTCACGATCTAAAATCTCATTTTTACTTTCTTTATCCCAAGATATGTAGCCTTGATTTTTCAATTCTTTCCAAAACTCATCATGGAGTTCATAATACTTCATAACAATCTTCTTCTCACCGATTTCAATTTACTTGATTTCTATTTCACTATAAGTATATATTCATCTCAACAATATTTAAATAAACTCTTTCTTCTAGTAACAATAAAAAGGACTAAACTATGGAATCTCAAAAAGGAACTTGTCTGTGTGGTAAAATAACTCTAACAACTAAAAGCCTTAGTAAGAACCTTGGTGCTTGTCATTGTGGAATGTGCCGAAAATGGAGTGCTGGCCCATTTTTAACAACTGATTGTGGTCAAGACATAACTATAGAAGGAGAAGAGAATATAGTTTATTTCAACTCTTCTGATTGGGCAGAAAGAGCTTTTTGTAAGAATTGTGGAAGCAATCTTTTTTATCGTTTAAAACAAAATAAAAACTACTTTGTCTCCGCTGAATTATTTAATGATATTGATTATACTTTTCATCATCAAGTCTTCATTGATAAAAAACCTAGTTATTATGAATTCTCAAATGAAACTAAAAATATGACTGAAGAAGATATTTTCAAGCAATTTAGTTAGTAGATAATTAGATACTATTATTTATTAAAAATCGCTGCGTAAAAGACCATAAATTCTCTCGTCTACCTCTCCTTCATTAATTAAAAAATGCTTACGCAGCAATCCTTCATTATGGAATCCAACTTTTTCAACAATTTTACATGAGGGTATATTTTTATCTGCAATAAATGCAATTAGTTTTCTCAAATCTGTTCGATCTAATATTAATTTCACAAAATTGTGAACCATATAAAAACCAATCCCCTGTCCACGGTATTTTGGACAAACCTGATAACCTATTTCAGCAGTTTTCATCATTTGGTTAATTTGACTAATTCCAATAATTCCAACTAATCGATCCTCTCTCAAGACTGCCCATTTCATGGCCCCCCCAGAATAAAGGTCATTAAAGTCCGTGGTAAATCCTTCCATAATTTTGATAAACTCATCATAAGTGCATGGGGTTAATGGATTATGAGCAATCGTAAATTCATCACTTCGCCACATAAATATTTCTTTAAAAAATGATTTGTCGATGCAAGAAAAATTTAATTTCAATTTTTTTGATCCTTCGGATGATTAATACCATCCATTACTGGAACATCTTTTAGTACAAAAGGATTAACCCCTTCTAAACAGGCCACATTAAAGCCATATTCTTCAGGTTTTGAACGCCTTTGATGATGAGTATAAATTCCACAGTTTGAGCAAAAATAGTGCTTTGCAGTCATAGTATTGAATTGATATAAATTTAGAAATTCATGACCCTTAATTATTTTTAAACGATCCAATGTAACTGAGGCAACCACGGCCCCCCTTCTACGACACATACTACAATCACACCTTCTAGGATTCTCTAAACCTTGAGGAAGGGTTAGCTCTATTTGTATTTTCCCACAATGGCATGTAAGTAGATGATTTGGCTTAATGTCCATAAGCTTTCTCACTTTATACGTTTAAAGAATAATTTTAATAATTTACTGATATATGGTCTAATAAATTCTTTTCAAAAAAGATTTTAGGGAAAAATTGAGTGCCCTTAGCTGAACCAAAGGCACTCAATATAGTACAAATTAATTTTTTAGTTCAGGTCCAGTCCACTCTACATTAACTAAAAGAGTGGTTTCAACTGTTGTTGGAATTAGTCCTTCAAAAGCTGCGGTATTAACTCTATTTCCCATTGTTCTAGATCGAGAGCTCGTTGGTCCAGGAGCAGATTCTTCATCACCAAAAGTTCTCTTTGGTCTTGGGTTGCTCGTAATATTCTGATCTGAAATTCTACATGCCACTACCTTAGCAGACTTGCCTGCATTTTCATCATCATTAAGCGCTTCACAAACAGTGTTTTTAACTTGCTCTGGAGTTATAGTACTCAATACAGTAGAGCGATTTTTACCTTTTGTTTTTGATACAAGAAATTTTGGGCTGGGATCTATTTTATTAATTTTAATTGAAACTTGCTGATCATTAATTGCGGAATATGCTGATTTTATCTCTTTGATCGAAGCAGTTACAATCCCCGATGTCTTATCTTTAATTGTTAAGACCGTATTAAAACTCCAAAATCTCACACTTGAATCTACCACAGGTGCCCATACTGAACCATTTGTAACACAAGGACTATCTGTCCATAAATTCCCATTACTATCTTTGGTAACTCGAATTTGAATTCCCTCATCAGAAATATCTCTTGGAGATTGACGATCGATACCTCTAACTTGAGTTTTATCTTGATACTTCGCTAAAGTAGGTATAATAGCATCTCTAATATCTTTTCTAGCCTTTACTGCTTCTTCCTTACTAGTATAACAATTACCATTGGCCCTGATTTGTTGCTCAAAATAATCAGGAGTAAAAGCTAACTCAGCTCTTACTGGCACATCTACTCTAGCCACCTTATCTGAGTTTGTTTTATCATAGGGAGTTTCCACTGTTAAAATTAGTGAAATTTCTTGCTTTTCAATTTCTTTTGTTTCTTGATTGTAAACAAACTGAGGAGATGTTCCACGCCCAACTGAATTTTTTTGAACTCGATGAGAAATTTGAATTCGAGAAGCACTCTTTTGCTCAAACCCTGCTGACTCTAAAGCACGAAAAAGCTCTTGTGCTAACTGGTCTGACTTAGCCTTCCCTTCAGCAATAACTTGTGACTGCTTTTCTGCAGATAAAGAAGTTTGGGTCATTTGTCTCCCTCCACCTGCTGAATAAATATTTAAATCCGCCGCACGAAAACCAGGACGTACAGGAAACTTTAATTTAGATAAAGAAGATAAGGTATCTTCAAGTTTAGTATTATTATCAGGAGTTGTTTTAATTGTTACGTTTCCGACAGAGTTCCACACTTTGTATTGGTCAAGTTTTGTTTGAGAAATTTTTCCATCGCTTCCAATAAAGTCAGTAATTTTAAATTTAGACTTTCCATTTTTCCCACAACGATCAGTCACATAAACTTTATCTATTCTTTGATTGCCTCTTGATGGACGCACATAGTTTGTCAGAATCACGTATCTGTTTTGTGAATTAAATTTTACCGTAGACTTTATTTCTGCACCCGGAATTGTATTTAGTGTTGTACTTTTAATGGTTTCATATTGAGAGTTCCAAGTACTTTCAGCTTTACTCTTTCCATCAACACAATTTACGACCGGACTAAAGCTTGCCTGAAGAGCATCCGGCGCTGCCCATATAATAGCTTCTGACTTAACTGGTACTTCAATCGCACTTAACTGTGCAGTTAAAGTTGCCGTTGTTAAAAGAGTGACTAATTTTAGTGAAAAGTTTGTCCTTAACATATTACCCCCAAAGTATTGTTCAATTGACAATCAAATATAATCCAATTCGAGATGAACATTTCAATTCCGATTTGATCAGTCAATTCATAAGGAGTACCCAGAGAATTTTTTCTAAAGAAATTTGTAAATTTGCAGTTTTTACAATAATAAAGTCACTTTAGGACCATTTTTTATAGGGTTCATGAATGAAACATAGAGTTTGATCAATAAACATAATGCTTGATTTTGCCAATAAAAATCCTCATCTTCTCAGTCAAATCTAAACTAAAACAAA
>JAOHMI010000029.1 GCA_028101965.1 Bacteriovoracaceae bacterium | reverse complement strand
GCAGCACTTGTAATCCCCCCAGCATAACCAGCACCTTCACCTGCTGGAAATAAATTTGAAACATTTAAACTTTTCAACGTCTCTTTATCTCGCTTAATCATCAAAGGAGAGCTTGTTCTGGTTTCAGGAGCATACAGGATTGCTTGAGAATGAATAAAACCTTTTATTTGATGATTAAATTTTTCAAAACTTTGTCTTAAGTGTTTGGTCACTTGAGCAGGAAGCATCTCATAAAGTGGAGCTTTGACAACACCGCTAGGGCAAGAATTAGTGGGTAGAATATCACTATTTAATTTCCCATGCATAAATTCGGTCAGGTAACAAGCTGGTATCTCTTTTCCCGAAGCATTTGCAACAGAAAAGTTATAAAATGTTTTCTCCATGTTACGTTGAAATTCTAATCCGGACATAAGATTCTTCGAATCAAAATCTTCACCTGCTTTGATTGTACAAACGATTGCAGAATTCGACCATGGTGAATTATGTTTTGAATTACTCATACCATTGGTGACTAAACCATCAACATCAGTCCCACTCGAAAGCACATAGCCACCAGGGCACATGCAAAAGGAGAAACCGCCTCGATCTTCTTCATGATCATGATAACTTAATCGATAGCGAACAGTGGGAAGTCTTTCGTCATTTGAAAAATCACCGTACTGAAGTTTTTGCATGACTTTACGAGGATGTTCAATTCGAACACCAATGGCAAAATCCTTTTGAGCTAATGCAACTTCATTACGATTTAATTCGTAATACAAGTTTGTGGCAGAATGTCCAGCTGCTAGAAGAAAATGAGTGCCCTCAACTTTCTCGCCTTTATCATTTTCTAAACTATGAATCATCTTATTCTCAATTTGAAGTTTATTCACATTAAATGAATTAAGAAAATCATGCCCAGATCTCTCCATATCCTCCACCATATTTTCTATTATTTTTCTAATTTTATTAGAACCAAGATGTGGGTTAGACTCATAAACAATTGATGGATGCGCTCCGTAAGAAACCAAAGTACTCATCACATTTTTAATATAAGGACTTTTAACTCTTGTTATTAATTTACCATCACTAAAAAGACCTGCTCCTCCATGCCCAAAACAAACATTACTATCTGAATCTAATTTTCCTTTTCGCCAAAACTGAGCAATGTCGCGCATACGAGAATGGACAGGTTTTCCACGCTCTAAGATGGTAGCTTTAACCCCATATTTCATTAGAGTATAAGCTGCAAATAAACCAGCCGGTCCAAGACCGATTATAATTGGTTCAAAAGGGCTAGACTGAAGTTTCTCTTGTACTTTCTGTTTTACCTCATCGGATACAAGTTCATGAATAAATTCATTATTAATTTTATCTTGTTCAATAAGAATATATTCATAGTGATAGGATGGTTTCTTTCCACGGCTTGCTCCTCGAGCATCTAAGGTTTTAGCCGTCAAGTGATAATTTTTATAATCAATATTATTTTTAGTAAAATAGGACTCAACGTTTTCGTCATAAACTAATGAAAATTTAAGCTTCTTTTCTATTTTCAATTAAATATACTCCCTGGACGCCTAAACCATATATATCATTATAAATAAATACAGAAAACAGAATATTAATTTTTTTCATCTTATAGATTAAAATGTAGAATTTTAAGCAAAAAGGATCAATATGAAGTTTGCTTTTCTTGCCATTGGAAATGAACTTTTAACTGGAAAGATTTCAGATAAAAACGGATCGAATTTAGCTAGAGTATTACGAAAAAACCACCTCGAACTTGAATTGATCCAAATTTTGCCAGATCAAAAGTCGATTCTTATTCAAACCATCCAATCATTATGGAAAGAAGGATTTAACCTAATTATCTCCGGCGGTTTGGGGCCCACCCAAGATGACATAACAAAAGAATGTTTGGCGCAAGCATTTGAAAAAGAAATCATAAAATCACAAGAAGCTGTCAAAATGACAGAAGATATTTATCGAAGTAAAAACCGTACTTATAATAATGAAACTCATTCCTATCATATGCTCCCACAAGATTTTCAAGCAACTTTCAATAAAGTGGGATTCGCTCCAGGATTATATTTCCAGGAGCAACAGCAATTTGTCATGGCCCTTCCAGGCGTCCCCATGGAATTTGAATCAATGGTAGAACATTTTTTTCAAAATCAGTTTGCTTCCCAGAATCAGAACACTATCAAGGAAACTTTCTCCTTGCACACCATGAAAATTCCAGAATCAAAAATTTTCCATGAGCTTGCCCCGGATCTTTGGAAAGATTTGAATCAATTTGGAACTCCTTTCTCTCTACCTCATACGGGATGGGTCGAAGTAGGAGTCTATTTAGAAAAATCAAGTCAGCAAGAGATTGATTCCTCAATAGAAAAATTATTGAAAATTATCTCTAAAACCAAAATAGCTCCCACTCTTTGGCAATGTGGTCACCTAACTCCTGCCCAGTATTTAGTCGATTATTTAACTTCAAAAAATTGCACTATATCCTTTCAAGAATCAGCAACAGGAGGGTTGGTCAGTCATCTTATAACTTCAATCCCAGGCGCTTCTAATATTTTAAACGGCTCTTTAATCTCCTATACAAATCAAGTTAAACAAAATCTTTTAAATATCCCTTCAAAAATACTTACTGAAAAAAGTGAAGTCTCTACCGATGTGGCTGAGAAAATGACTGAAGAAGGACTTAAGCTATTTAATACCGACTTTGCCGCTTCTATCACGGGGATTGCGGGACCATCCACAAATGACCATAACATCCCTGTGGGAACAGCATTCATCAACATAAGACATAAAAGTGGTCTAAATATTACAGATCATATTGAAATGAAAGGCACTCGAGAAAAAAACATTCATTTCTTTGCCAATCGAGTTCTACTTAATTGTATTGAATTTATCCATTCATTTTATGAGGAAAAAGTATTATGAATTTACTAGACTTAGATTTTAGTGACCATATTAAGAAATTAAGAGCTAAGAAAATAATTATTTCCGAACTATCACCCTATGAGCAGTGGGCACTAAAAAATTTTCGAAATGAAGATAAGTTTCGTAACCCGAATCTTTCCATGACCCTTCAATGGAATATTACAAATATTGAAAAAACCTTTAGACAATTAAATCAACCTGGATTTACCGCATATTTAACTTGGAAGATTTCTAAAGCAATTAATGAAATTCCCTGTTTAAACTATCGATCCCTGATAAATGAATGGTATTTATTTCCTTCTGTTCCTGTGTTTATACCAGTGGCAACTGGAGGGGAGTCTCGCTTTAGCCATATCTTTTTACAAGATCCAGGTGGACTGGAATGGAATGATTTTCAAAATGAATACAATAAACAATTAGAAGAAATCAAAAAGGGAGAAAAAACGCAAATTACCATAACACCTGAGGAGTTTCACTATTGTAATATAATCGGAAATTTACCTCACACAAGATTTACGGGGTTTCACCCTCATCAGATGCGCCACTTAACCGGCAGACTCTTTATTTACCTAGGTCAAAGATATAACAGTGAAGATCAATTATTATGTCCTCTTTTTATTGGTTTTGATCATGCAAATGCAGATCCCCATATAATTAATCAATTGATGGAAAAACTTTCTGAATAATGAATAAGTCCTTTATTTGCGAAACCATTTAAACAATTTTTTACATAAATCTGATTGCTCAGGAGTTAAAGGCTTACCTTTGAGAGCATCCGATCCCGCTTGATTAGCATCGGTAACTACCTTAGTTCTCTGATCAATTTTCCTTTTTTCTTCATTTAATTCTTTGATTTCAGTGGAGGACATGACCTTATTACGGGTAAAGTATTCACTACCTGTTTCAAAATTTAAATAAGCACCTGACCCGTTAGCAAATCCATTTATCACATCAGGCTTTTTTAATTCTAACTCTCTAAACTTTTTTCGTTTTTCAGCTTCCAGCTCTTTAATAATAGTTTGACTCCTCTCTTCAGCGGGAAGAGTCTTACTCACGATTTCAACTAGTTTTTTATAATTAGTTTTTGAGTCGTCGGTGACAAAAGCTGACGCCAGCCAACTACCTACTTTCTTCCACGTCGAATTATCTGGGTTGACCATAAATCTCACATCAGATATCAACTCATTTACAAATACTTCTTTAACTCCGCTATGGTCCTTAAACAAATTTGCATTTTTATACTCAAAAAATGATTTAAAAAGTATTTGTGGGTCTTTCGTTTTGGAATCAATTCCATGTGTAATTTCACGTGCCATCTGAGAAAGAATCGAATCTTTAAGGGCTTGACCCATGGGATTACTTAAATCAAAAATTTCATCAGGTTTTGTTTCCAGAAAACTCAGTAAATCTCCCACTGGATTTAAGTTAAATAAAGTAAAATATTTTTCCTTTGCGATGGCATGAGCATCTTTTGTTGCATTTTGACTAGTATCTAAAAAAAGAAAATCTGATCTTGCTTTATCCACCGTACGGTAAACATTCAAATCACCTGAAACATTCGTTTTAAATAAACCAAAAACAGCTTTTTTCTTTCTTGGATTATAATCATAAGATACAATAAATCTTCTTTCAGGGTATTTTTGCTCAAGCTCTTCGGCCAGATTTTGTGCGGCTTGCTCGAGTTTGTCTTCTGTAACTCCTCCTTTAAAGAATCCCGCCTCCACTTCAATTTGATCCACATTGTTATAGCCTAGTACTGAAGTCGATGCTTCACCTTTCACTAATGAATTTTGAAATTCATCAGTGGATTCAAATGTCGGACGTGCTTCGACATCAGTATTGGGTAGAATTCTTCGCCCTAGATCAACCCCATCTTTTTCTGGGCCAATAAAGGCAATTCGATTAGAATCATCATAATCGTACAGAGTAATAAATGAATCCTTTAAGGTTAAAAGCTCGGCCGGTTTAATCCCCTCAACAATAGAGTCATATGAATTATTTAAAACAACAACTCCAGCCCCTTCTGCTTTCGCAATTTTTTCCCAATCAATTCCTCCCTCTAAAGAAACATTGTAATCAGCTAAATGAATTTCTAGTTTGTCTGCATAGTCTTGATAAAATTTTAATTCAGCATTTGAGGTTTGATTATTGGTGATAATAATAAGTTTAGTTGGATTTTTATGATCTGTAGACAGTTCGAAGGGTTTTGCCACTTGCACCTTAAAATCCCTCTCCCAAATATCCTGAGTTACATTAAAGTCTTGTATCGAACCTAGTTGCAATCTGGTTACGACAGTACCCGTTTTATAAGCTTCAATCGCTTTCTCAGATAGTTTAATTTTACCGGTTAATAAAATTTCTTCCTTCCCTTTGAGTGAATTAACTTCCTTAGCAAAAACTTCAGATAATGGTTTTTCATTTCCTTCTTCATCAATAAAAATTAAATCACCTGCATCCAGCTCGTCCCCACTGTGCCTTCCTCCCAGCATCTGTTCGAACTGCACCCCAAGGTAGCGTTGCATTTCTTCTCCTCGCCCTAAATTAACGTTGGAGTTGTTTTCTATTTTAAATGCAATTTCGGTTGATTCACCGGGAAGAAGTGAATTAGCACCAAAAACTTTTTTAATTGAAACCACAGGTTTAAATTCAACCGTTTGTGAATCAATAATTTGTGACTTTCTAAGTTGAAAACTGGCGACACCTAACTTAAACTCAGCCTTTCTACCATCTTCTATTAATGGATAAAACCCCTTACCTTCTTCAAAAACAATTGCTCTTAACTCTTTATTATCGGTTAAGATGACTGATTCACCTGGTTTTAAACTCTCATCAATACTCACAGTTGTAATTGAGTTGTCACCAGCTTTAATATTTTTACTATTACCAAAATCAATTCCAACCAAAATTTTTGAGTTCTTCGGTGACTCCATTTCTCCCACATTTGTAACTTTAACATCTACTTCAATTTGCTCTCCATGCTCAATCATTCCATCTTTTATTCCACCCTCAGCACGGTCTGCAGACCCAATTCTTTCAATTTTCACGTCATATTTGAACTTACCCTTACGATAAATATCTGTTTTTCCGCTTTTATTTTTTGCATGAATTTCAAAAACATTGTCTTGGCCGACAGCCCCATCTTTAATAGTCATGTTTGGTGAGTCGCCTGTCGGTCCTTGATAACCATCTCTTCCACCATCATTTGAGTGCCATTTAGTTTCATACTTGGTATTTCCATCTGCATCAGTATAACTTTCTTGAGTAGTCCAAGAATGGCTATCACCACCCTTTCCTCCATCTCCACCAGCTCCCCCTTCGCCATGTAGACTATTATCCGCTTTTCCACCTGAACCACCTTTCACCACTCCAGTATTAACACCTGCTGATTTATCATCTATTAAATTTAGTGCTTCTAGGTGCTCTTCATCTAGAAAGACTCTGGTCCTAGCTGCATTTCCCCCTAGTCCTCCGTCCCAAGAACGACCTCCCGGTCCCCCTTTATATCCATCTCCTCCGTCTGTTCCATCGAACATTCTATTAGCATCATCACCATCCGGACCATCCTCCCCTTTTGCTCCCTTTCCAGCCTTTGCAGAGTCAGCTCCTGCAATCCCCTCTGTGCTAATAAAAATTTTATCTTTTCCATCTTTTGAGAAAAAATACTTAGTTTTAGTCAGCTGCTTTGTTTCTGGATGTTCTGTGATGACTAAAAATTCATAACCAGGTTTTCCATTCAGGTCATCGGCGGCACTAATATAAAGATCTACATTTCCTGAATGACCGGCATTCGCCGGCTTGGCCGCATCTGTCCCGCCTTCACCTCGGTATGACCCATCCACACCTGGTTTTGTTCTAGGGGGAGGAGCAGGTTGATTTATAACCTCATGAACGGTTTCTGTATCTAAATAATAATCATCTTGGCCCCAGCATATGGACAATCCTGAAGCTACTAAAATGGATAAAATTAAGATACTTCTCATGCTTCTCTTTTCGTAAATAAAGTCCAATTTACTTAGATTCTTCCTGTATAATTTTTATCCTCCCCTCTAGCAATTTAGCCAATTTGAGATAGCATTTTGCTACACCTTAAGGAATTAAAATGAACTTTGATTGGGTCCTACTCGGACAATTTGCCATCGGTATTTTTTCAGTCATCAACCCTATTGGCGGAATACCTATCTTCCTCAGCTTAGCTTCAGATTTTGAAGATCAAGAAAAGCGCCGAATGACCACTATTACTGCCATCACCATTTTTATCACAATGGTTATTTCCATCTTCGTTGGTAAGCAAATCCTTGGATTTTTTGGTATATCCATAACTTCCTTTAGATTTGGAGGAGGTTTATTAATAGGAATGATGGCCTTTAAAATGCTCCGAGCAGAAGGGACTCCACCCAGTAAAATGAGTCAAAGAGAGATCGATAGCGTGAAGTCTGCTCGTATGGATCAATTAAGAGAACTTGGTGTCGTCCCCTTAGGCATCCCCTTGTTTGCCGGTCCGGGAACCATATCCACTTGTATCATTTATTCCGCCAAACTATCAGGTTGGTGTAATTACCTCGCGGCCATAGCCATTGCTCTCATCATTGCTCTCGTCATTAAACTATTACTCACATTCTCTCAGACAATTAAAAAAACTTTAGGCAGAGTTGGTCTTAATGTATTGTCTAGAGTCATGGGCTTAATTCTATTGGCCATATCTGTAGAATTAATCACCTATTCGCTTGGACAGATGTTTCCTAAATTATTAAGCTAGATTTCAATCTTCCCTAGCTTTTCATTTGCTAGTCGTAATCTTCCTGATAGAGTCTTCAATAGTGATCTGAACCAACCAGGCTGCTTTTCGATGATTTCTAAAAACCTTTTATTTTTAATAACTAAGACTTCTGAGTCTTCCATCGCGATCGCCGAAGCCGAACGAGGTTGATTATCCAAAAAGGACATTTCACCTAGTAATTCTCCAACGTGAGCGCGGCTTATAATAACATTCTTTCCTTCTTCAGTTTGTTTGACTATGGCAAAGCAACCTGAAAGGACCCAGAACATTTCTGAACCTTTTTCACCTTCTTTAATAAGAACGGTCTTTTCTTTTATATTTCTTCTTTCACCATTTAGAGATTTTTTACTACCATCCTTATCAAAGAAGACATCAATTTTTTCCTGAATATCATCTCCAGTGAAAGGTTTCTCTAGACAAGATACATTATTAAGAAGTGATATATCAGACTTGAATTCATCAATATTTCCTGAAATTAAGAGAACAGGAGTGGGATCTTTCTTCTTTCTTAATTCAATGGCGCGAATTTCTTTTACGAAGTCAACCCCATTTAGTTTGGGTAAATTGATGTCGGAGATAATTACATCAAAATCTTCATTAGAAAATTTAAAAGCTCCGTCTCGTCCATCTTTTGCTGTGACAACTCGAAACTCTAAATCCTCCAGCATATCTTTTACTGTATCGAGGAGATCTTCGTTATCATCAATCAATAAGATCGACTTCTTTTTCATAATAACGGCTTTTTCTGCTGGTAATCCCATACAAGATGTATCGACAAAACAGACAAAAAAGTTAATAAAATTTATTATTCCCAGGTGAATAAATTCGACTACTTATAGTAATAATGGCCTGTTTTTGGCGCATATTGATGGCATTTTTTTAATTATTAAAAATTTTGGGATTCATCAATTAAACGTTTAACTATTTGTTTTACTTAGAATCCGAAACTATTAAGTACTTTTTTATTTTACCCCGAATATAATTGTATCTAGCGGTACGTTTGCGAGGACATTATGAAAAATTTATTAGTTTTATTTAGTCTATTCTTATTTCTCCCATCAATTCTTAATGCTAATGGGTCACTAACCTACTTCAAGTCTCAAAAGATCAATGGAATCATTAATCAAATGAGCGCAAAAGATGACATGTTCAAGGGGCGCGGAAAACATCTTTTGATCCAATCAAATATCGATTTGGATAAGTTAGGTGAAATGGCAGAAATATTAGTGCAAGAATCTTCAGAGTTTCCTGTTCTCTTAATAAAGAGTAAGGCTCTCAAAGCCGAAGTAAAGGACGATTTAGTCATTCTTTCATTGATTTAAATCGAACACTTTCCATTTGTAACGATCTTCATACATCGGAAGTGAAATACTTTGAACGAACCTGTCTTGCCTTATCAGCTCTCCTCTGGAGTCGTAGAGCTTCAGACGAGAGCTATTTTTCAGCTTGATCGCTAAGAAATCATTTGAGATTTGATAAGTTTCAAAACCTAGAATACTTTTACTCACATTACGCTTAAAGTTACCTGAACTATAATTTACGTATGAACCTGGTCCCGCCATATAGGCGATGGCCTTATCTTTTAATTGAAAGGCACGCCGAATTCCCATGGCACTAAAAACTTGATTGAAGTCTTCATCCAAAACTGAAAGATAATTTGTATTTGATCGAGTCATGATTTGATGATTTGAAATTACATAATTTTTGATGGAATCAAGAAATAAGGTTTCTGTCTCACCCTTTGTATTTATTAAATTAATTGAGCTTCCCCATTCAAAAGAAACAAAACCGTTTGTCACTTTTATATTGTTCAGGTCATTCCCAGTGTAAACTAATTCATTTTCATCTTCTTTCGCCAAATAGACATCCACCCAATCATTCCAATCTTTTGTTACTAAAAAATTATCTGAAAGAAAGAACTCTGTTATATTTCTCGCTCGATTAACTATAATTTCCCCATATTCATCCATTATTGTGGTATCACCTAAGTAATCTTCCAAAACGATAAAATTATCACTTACAGCAACCTTCACCACTCTTCTCAATCCGGCCAGTGCTTCTTTAGGAAAAATATTCTTCACCATTTCAGAGCTATTTAATTTCTCTAGTTTTTCCTCTTTCAGTTTAGTCTCATCTAAACTTCGATGATACTCTTCTTTTTTGAAAACCAGTTGTGTATTAAGTTTTTCTAACTCTTCAATGATATCTATTCGATAGATTTGATCTTCAAGTTCTAAAATTTGCAATTGTAATTTGTCAGACTCAAAGTTTAGGTTATCAATGGATTTAACTAGAGCCTCTTTTTCTTTTTGTTGAAAAGAAAACATCTTCACTTCATTATTAATTCGAGACCTCATTAATACAAAATTATTAGTTGCTGCGATAAAATCAACATTTCTCTCTTGAATAAACGCCTCTTTTTCTCCAAATAAATAAGCAGCTCCAATTCTATTATTTCTTAATACTGCAAAGGCATTTTCAGACATATCAAATTGAGTGACCCCTTGTTCGGCAAAAAGTAATTCACCTTTAGAATCATAAACTTTTACATTGTTAAATATGTCTGAGATTAATAATCGATTAAACAAAATAAGGTAGTCTTTAATATCAGTAGCATCGAAAGATTTAATCTCATCACCTTTATTATCTACTAATATAAGTTTCTCTCTACTTCTTCCGCGCTCAATTTTTCGGTAAGCTGCAATTTCATCTGCAATGAGAGAAAATGAGAATAAGAATGTAAGCAAGATAATTAATTTTGATTTTGAAATTTGTTCCATTTGTGACTTCCTGTAGTTTGACGAAACGAACCATATCTAAATGTATCCAAAATTGAAATGATCAAGGATAAATTTCATAGGAAAATTAGATACACCCTAAGAGTATATGCGAATCTTGCGTACCGATCTGGCTTGTTCTCGACTATAAACAAAATATCTAAAACCTCTTTAACCGGGTGACTATAATGGTGAAAATTGAAATTTCAAATATTTATCAATTTAAACTTCTAATCATTTTCATAACTTAAAAGCTATCACCACCGTTGTCACCCGGTTAGAAAACCTCTAAGTCTAGAAATAATTAAATAGTTGGAATTTAGTGCAGCTGCGGTCTATTCATCGAATGATATAAATCAATTACTACGCTTGTCGTCAAAGCAGTTTTGAATCAAGATACTAACTGCAGCATCAAATTTTATTGATCTAGTATATTTTATAGAATTAGTTTCATTATAATAGGTAATATTCATTCCACTTTGCTTAAAAAGTTCAGCAACTTCTTTAAGACTTAATACTTCTTGAGCTCTATTTGAGTCAATTATACTGCCTTTTAAACGCCACAGTTTTATCTTTTCCTCAGATATGAGGTCAATGAGAGAGGCTATGTTTTCTTCAATTTGACCAGCATTATTTTGAATTAATTCAATGTACTCTGGCTTAAAATGCTTACTTAAATCAATGTTTGGATTTAACCCAGACTCTCTAATTTTTGCATAATTTTCTAGAATAAGAGACATCCCTTTATCCGAGAATTCGAAACCAATCATTGCATTCTTAAAAAAATGACCCTTCAGAGATGCCATTAGTAAGAGTATGTTCTTTGGATCTTTTTCCATGAAAACTAATCTTTTAAACTTTGATAAATTTTCTATTCGTTGTAACTCACTCAAACTATCTTGATTTGATAATATTTCAATCGCCAATTTAAAATATTTACTTCGAACATCGCTACTCAAATCTTCATTCAGTATCTTTAGGGGAATAATCCTTTCCTCTCTCATAATATTTTCGTTGATCTCCCTATCATAAACATTAAATCTTTTCTGAGACTGAGCTAAGAAATACTCTGAGTCTTGGTTTGGTATAATTATATTATTATCCGAAAAGGAATCCATTGGGTTTTCATACATACGAATAAATCTTTTCCTTTGCTCCGGATCGAGTAAACTAAGTCTCCTACTAAGCAAAAGTTCAATTCCCTCTACAACTTCTCTCATCTTGTTAAAACTCTCGAGATCCTTCACTATCATTTTGGCCTTTAAAAATTCATATAGATTAATAGCCTCCTCTGGATTAAAAACATTTAGTAGTTCATCTTTGAGAGTTGATTGGCTTATAAAAGATAATTTATTAAGATCATTTATTAAATTAAGATTTATTGCCTGGTTTATTTTAGTTAAACCGAGCTGGCCATCTTTTATTCTTTTTAATACTTCCTTGATTTCAGTTGCTGGCATTAATATGCTTGATAAAGATCCCAACTTACCTTGAAATATTTTTTGAATACTGAGCTTGTACTCAGGATTTAAAAGCATTTTCTCCAATCGATTTCTAAAATGATGTTTATTCGAATCAAGCCCATGCTTTAACATGTCAAAATCAACTGGGTTTATCTTAATTTCCTGTTCAACGATACTTTTTAGAATATTAATTACGCTTTCATCTGTTAGCTTTTCGAAATTCCCATACCCTATAAACACTTTTAGAAAAAGTTCCTCCAATTCAAGATGTGAATATTTTTTTCTACTATTAATATAATCAAACAATTCTTTGATATTTAAATATTTATTCTCACTAGAGTATCCTTTAATGTAATAATCAAGACTAAAAGGCACAGATTTAAAATCGCCTACCCCTTCAAAACTATCATTGAGGAAATCATCAAAGATTTGCTCCAAGCGCTTCACTTTTATTACTTTTTCTTCAAATGAGGAAAAGTGTAAAATAAATTTTTCTTTTAATAACTCTTGATCCTCTAGCTGTATTCTCCCTAGTGTCGGTTTTTGGAAGTTTAAAAATTGAGTCCATAAATTATCAATATTAATTGTGCTCGTAGTAAACTCCTTAGTGTTTATGTTCTTAATATATTCTTCAAAACTTACTATATTATAAACTTGATTATCAGCCACACCATTATTGATTATAAACTCACTCAACCATGTTTTTACTTGAGCATGATCCACCATAAACATTTTATCTATTGCCATTTGTGCTAACAAATTTTTATTACTAGGTTGGAGTTGGTTCATCGCCTTGGCAAACCATAGACTATTCACCTTACTACTATTTCGGGAAAACATGAGTAGTATTTCTGAATCACTAAAAGATTGCCAGGGAAATCTATCGATGATGTAATCTCTCACTTGAGCTGAATAAGAAAAAAAATTATCATCAAAAATAAATCTATTCTTTCTTAAATAGTCAGAACTTACAGATTTCATTAAACCGTAAATTTCACTCAATGATTTTGAATCATTGTTACGATGAATAAAAATATTCAACCTATTCCCTAGAGTTTCAATGATATGAAAATCACTCAATGCAAATTTAAATTGGAATCTATTTTTGATAATTTTTAACAATTTTGTATGAAGTTCTAGAAATTTTTCTTGATGGAGCAACTTAAGATCTTCCTGAGAAATAGGAAATAAGTCTTCAATCTCATTATTCCGAAGTAGTTCTGTAATGATTTGGTGTTGAATAATTTTCTGTTCTTTATTATAAATGCTCTGATCAGAGTAAAAAATGGAATCCACAAATTCTCTATAGCTTAGAAGAGCTTCCTCATCAAACCCCCAGCTAGGGTTTAAAATCGATAATAGAAAAAAAATCCAGGTTTTACGCATAATCAATTATCGTAAAATGATAAAATTAGGTTTAATCAAATGTAATCCTCATCAAATATGCAAATTTTTTAAGGTACTCATTCATAGGTCTGAACATCAATTCAAGTACTTAAGGAGAAAAGTACATAGATAAACTATAATAATAAACAAGACTAATTTAATTTAGTTTCGTTTTATTTCGATTAGTTGATTGGAGTAAGACTAAGAGTTGGAATGATATTACGGAATTTTAAAATTCAAAAATTAAACTCAATTTTCCTATTAGGATTAATTGTTTTTATATCGTCATGTTTGCCACCGGATCGCGGGGGTCGTGAATTAGATGATCAGGGTGAAGTGATTGAAACGCAAAAAAGTGATCTACCCGAATCAAATGTCTCAACTTTTGCAAAAAATTATATTCAAAATGGAAGCGAAATCAGTGCGTCTGGAATAAGTATAGCGATCGACTTTAATGATGCTCTTTATCTTCGTGGAAATAATTTATCTTCTTATTTGAGTCAAATAAGTTTAAATACTTCTTTATGTTTGCCTCTGTACTTTCCTAACAACAATGATAAAAAAGTAGTAATCGTTTCCCCTATTATAAATAAGATTTATAACTCCACCTTAAAGCAATTTGAGTTTTATCTTAAGGTTTTTCCAAACGACCAGGATATCAATGAGTCCAACTGCCAGACAGTAGACTTAATCGGTCAGCAAGTTAGTTTGCGCTCAATTCCCTCTACTGATATAACTTTTAAACTCGATGAGCTTTGCTCAAGCTGCTTAACCAACCAAGTGGCAAACAACTTTGATCTCTATTTTAATAATGGACAAATTATTCAGGAGATAGATCTAGATCATCTCTCTCTAACCATACAAACCAATACCACCACTAACTCAAATCCAACTTCATCTTGTTTGATCGACTCCCATTGTAGCCAAGATTATGATTGTTGCTTGCAAGGTCAATGTGTCAACCATGCAGCGGTTCGTCCGGAAACTGATACCAATAGTTCCGAGTATCTTGGTAGTGTGGCACAAATCTTAAATAACCCAGGTCTCTTAACCAACTATGCTCATTTGTATTTTGTCTGTCCAAACCTCATTAATGAAGACTCTGGTGAAAATAACGGAGGTCCGACTGAAAATGAAGCAAACGCCGCTGCAGAAATTTTAAAAAATGAACTGGAAGATTATTATTTATGTCTTAATCGCCAAGATGACGAATACAGTTATTGCTCCATTTATTATGAAGATGCCTCTGATCTTATCAATGGAGGAACATATACATTTACTAATTATAATTCTGATATAACTTTTTCTGGGATTAATTCTTTAATAACAGCAGATAATATTGTTGAAATTGATTATGGTGGTGTCACTCTTTATAAAGAAAATGAGGTGGCGCTAGGAACCAACGGTACAATAAATGCAGCTGATGATAAACTCGACTCCGCTCAAACTGTGGATATAAGCTATAATGCCACAAACCAAAGCTATAACGATACCTTAAAAATTCGATTTAAAATTGATGGAACCTGTGAAGAAATTGGAACATCACTTGCTCGTTGTACAAAGTACTATACCTTTGGAAGGTCTTCCACTCCGGCCATGCCCGCTGATCATGACAATGTTTCTAAAACTTTTAGTCTTCCTTACTACGCCAACCTTGCCTATTCGGCCATTATAAAAATAGATAACATTACCGTTCCCGCAGGAAGCTCAACTTGGTCTACCAGTGGTGATGATATTATTTTTGATAGTTCCTATGACATTTATGACAATCAAGATCTAGAAATTACTTATTATGTTACTGATGATGCAACTGAAAATTTCACCGTCAATGATTTAATGGAAGCAAGAAATTATGCTCTTGGAAAAGTTCAAGAATATTGTAATTGTGATGGTGCTGAATGTAATATCAAGCCTAATGAAGATAATGAAAATGATGATTTCTTCTCTTGTGTGTATCCGGAACCGGATAACCCTGATCCACTCTTACAAGCTACAGTCTATTTATCTACTCGCTCGGCCGCCACTGCGTATTTTAATGAAGATGGAGTATATTATGATTATGCGGATTTTTCTACGGCCACAACTCACGAAGGTGAAGAGTTTAGTTATGTAAATTATAATCCTCCTAATCGTCCTAATAACCAGTCAAATGCTGTGGGCTTTAATGAGATTTATGGAAGTATGGGTAGTGGTTTTCTGGCCATACCGGCCATGGAAATTGAAGTGGTTAAAAATAAAGTATATGACTTATACACTGACAATGGAACATTCTCGCAATGTACTGATTGCTCATCCAGCTATGAATCCAACTTTGTTAAATTTTTTCCATTTAATACGAATTACCGCGGTGCCGGTTATTTTCCTTCTTCAGTTGAGTCACGACGGAAAGGAAACTTAAGTAGCTACCCCGCAGACGATAAGTTGTTTGGTCGAGCTTGCTTCGTCCCGGCCACAATGATTCCTTGGACCCATCAGACTCAGGATTCTATTCCTGACCAGCGAACAAACAGAAGAGCTGCCCAGCACTTTCTATTTGCCAATGGTTATAATAGGGATTGGTATGGTTTTGATTATGGATCATTGATCGGTTCTTATGACGGAATGACTTGGTTTAGTGTTGGTAATTCTCGAAGAACAAAAGCAAAGTCCAATAAACTATTTTTAGCAGTTAACGCTTACTTTTCCGATCTCACCTTAGACAATACTTATAAAGTAATCATAAGCGAGATGGCCCCCATTATAAACTCTGGTTCTGAGATTGAACATGACCTTGAATCAGATGGGGCTGAATGCCAACGTTATCATATGTGTGATACTGATCAAGATTGCCTTACTCAACTAGGCTATGATTATGTTTGCCAAAATGTCGGAACAGTAAAAACTCCTTGGCCGGTTTTTGATATCAATGGATTGGAAACTATCGGATCCACTGATATTACTCTTATGTCTCTAGTTGGAGGGACCAATGGAGGAAGTGCCAAGAGATGCGTTTACCGAGGGAAAGGGGCTATCTGCCATCAAAACCCATTTAACATTACTGCGACAAATAGTTATACAAAAACTCAAAATACAACCTTAAATGTATGCTCCCTCAATAATTACTGTGAGGACCTCGGAGAGGATCGATTTAACGACCGAATCGCTCGTTATGGGATTCCTCCGGCCGCTCAAAATGTTTCCAGTTACATCACCACCGACTCTGATACTTATGGACTTGCCGCAAGAGTTTTAGGCCGCCCCTTTAGCTTTTTTGGAGAAGAGTCTGTTGATACTGATGTGCAAACTCAACTAAACGCTAACAACGTTAACTCTATTTGTATTCCAGGAAAAAATCCCTCTGGTTCGGCCACCACTGCAAATTTGAATGACACCGGGCCAACTGATGCTAATCGAAGTGATAGCGCAGATAAAATTTTTAATATTGGTAAAACATATGTCAGTACAATCAATTCCGACGATGAATACTTAAGCGCGTGTCCCGGTATTGATTCTAATGGTTACTACTCCCATACTTCTGCAGATAACTTATCTTCCACGAATCAGCAAATATATGGAATCAGCAATAATTTTTCCACCAACCTTTTTACACATGATGCTTTTAGCAACTCCAGTTTATTTAATGATACAAGTACACTCATTACTCAAGAAGGAATAAATACTGCCTCATGTTTGCGAACCGCCGGTGCTCCTTGTTTTACAGATGCTGAATGTGCGCCAAATCGTCAAATATATAGCAAAGCCATTGCAATCAATGACTGGCAATCTATGAATGAGGCGGAACAACAGGTTTGGAAGGAAGAGTTGACATGTGCAAGTACAGTAGATCGATATTTGATCTCATCCACTTCTCCTAACCCTGAATATGATTTAACTGAACAAAAATGTTGTCGTGAAACTGGAAATAATTTTACTTTCTATTCACAGCCCCATCAAAACTCGGATTTCACAGCTTTTAATACAACTAATGGAGAACCTCTGGTTCCAGGAATAAACTTAGATATAAACTCTAACGAAAGATACTCTCGTATTAATACGATCTATGACTTATTAACCACTGACTCACTAAACTATCCTGCCTTGATCTACCCGTCGGAAAGCTCTGCCTCCACAACCATGACTAATTACAATACCAAGCAATATAATACACTTGATGTGCATAACCAAAGAATGTGCTGTAGTGGATCCTGGGTCCGAGAATTTGCTTCTGGAGCTAATGCAAATACCGGAGGACACTACTGGACAAATTCTCGGCAGCAAAGAATTGATAAAGCTTCTTTTAAAAGGCTAAATTGGTTGCCTGATAATGGTATTGATTTCTATCTAGACAATGCTGAATTTGAATGTACATTAGACAATTGGGAAACGGCCGCTTGTGAAATACGAAATATTCTTCCTGGTTCAGCTCATGAGGAAAACTTTCTTAACTTCTTTGGGTTATTAGAACTAGTAGGAGTCCCTCAAGTGTTAATCCCCAGTACTCAAAACCAAACAAATAGTATTGCTCTAACTGTTGGAGAATCACAGGAATCAATAACTCAATATGAAACTGCAGTTGAAGGCACCATAGTAGATTTAATCGATGAAGAAAAAATAGATGCCACTTATAGTACTGTTCATTACTATTCTGCCGCTAATTATGATAATTTTCAAATAGAAGCTGGTAAACTGAAAAAAGTTTTTTCCGAAAATAAGTTTGCCTGCTGCCTTCCCGCTGGGACAGAAGTGGAATCAACCGATGATGATGACGTTTGCTGCACTGGATTTAAAGGACAAATCGATGGAACGGTTAAGTGCTGTCTTGAAGACTATACAAATTTATCTGTCTATACAAACCGCTATATAAGCTCTGAAGGATCAGGCTTAACTGATTCTGAATACGATCCCCTGACTGGGTTTATTAAAAATAAAGAGACAGTTTTGCAAAAAGCCTCCACCATGTGTTGTTCAGGAAATGCGGCTTATGGTGTGGCCATTTCAGACGACCTCCCTATTCCTTTAGAAGGTGCGGCGGCAAACTTAAATGCCAAAACCAGAAGATTTGTCATGGATGATGAACTAGATAATCAAACATCTCCAGCCGCAAGTTACTATGACATTGGCTTAAGATGGAACCATCAGGTTTATTGCGTACCTGCTGGTTACAATAGTGGTGGAGGAAGTGGTTCTACTGGTCAATAATATTTACAGTGAAGTCAAACTTTTCAAATCCCTAATCTTTTCATGATAAGCTCTGCCTATGGAAGAACTATTTAAACAAACTCTCTCTAAAGCTTTTAAATTAAAAGACCAAGGTTTACAAAAACCCATCCCCCATGCTCAATTAGCAGAAACATTCGACCTGTCCCTTGATGACAAGGTTAATTCTGAGCAATTGGCCAAAGTGGTGGATCAAATCTTTAAATATTCAGTAAATACTCAAAGTCCGCATTTTCTCAATCAACTTTATGGAGGATCCACTCAAGAAGCTTGGTTGGGAGAGCTCTTAGTTGCAATTTTAAATACGTCCATGGCCACTTATGAAATTGCACCTCTTGCCACCTTGATGGAAAAAGAAATCATCGCTCAAGTGAATAAGCAAATTGGTTTTAAACACGTTGAAGGGCTCTTTACTCCTGGAGGTAGTTACGCCAATATGCTAGGAATTCATTGTGCTCGCCATTTTCATTTACCAGAAACAAAAAATGTGGGGCTAAGAGAAATTCCCCCTTGCAAAATTTTTGTCTCAAGTGATGCCCACTACTCTAGCAAAAAAGCAATGAATCTTATGGGTTTTGGGGAGGAATCATTAGTTTTAGTTAAGACAAGTCCAAATCATAAAATGGATGTAAATGATCTCAAAGATAAAATCAAACAGTGTAAGTCTGAGGGAAGTATCCCCTTGTGTGTTGTTTCAACAGCCGGAACCACGGTCTGGGGTGCCTTTGATCCGATTCAAGAGATTCAAGTTGTTTGTCAGGAAGAAAATATTTGGCATCATGTGGATGCAGCATGGGGTGGTTTGGCGCTTTGGTCCGATAACAAATCAAATCAACTCTTTGAAGGAGTTGAAAAAATCGATTCAATTACTATCGACTTTCATAAATTGTTTGCCTCAACCGTAACGAAAGGTCTTTTTTTAACATCTCATAAAAATATTTTAAGAAAAGCTAACTCAGGTGGTGGAGATAAGTATATCTTCCATGATGAAGAAGCCATTGATACAGGACTTTACTCCCTTCAATGTGGTCGCCGAGCAAATTCTCTACCGGTTTGGTTACAATGGAAATCTCGTGGGACTGATCAATTTAAGCAAAAAATAAACCATCTAGAAGGGATATCTGAATGGTTAGTTAATTTTTTTGAAAATAATCAGAAAGATTTTAAGCTTCTACATTCTCCGGAGTATATGAATTTTTGTTTCCAAGTAATCCCTCAAACTTCTGAAACTAATATCAATAAGTACAATCGTGAATTAAGAGAGAAACTTATGGAAAGAGGAAACTTTATGGTTAATTTTGCCAAAGATGAAAAAAATGGAACTTTTTTTCGACTGGTTCTCAATCATTGGGAACTAGAGCAGCATGGTTTAGAGAAATTCTTTCAAGAGCTTCAGTCAATAAGAGATTAATTACTCTTATAAAAGAGTTAATACTAAAATACCAATCAAAATTCGATAAACACAAAACCACATAAGAGAAATTTTCTGAATAAACTTTAAAAACCAATGAATAACAAAATAACCAACAATCGCACTAACCGCTGTTCCAATTAATGCAGAAGTAAGTGAGAAGCCTAGATTCTCTCCAGTAAAGAGAACCGGACTTTTATACAAAACACCCGCATAAATTATTGGAATACTCATAAGAAAAGAAAAACGAGCTGCATTGAATTTAGAGAGCCCTAAAAAAAGCCCCATAGTAATAGTAATCCCAGAGCGAGAAACTCCAGGGAAAACCGCGATGGCTTGGGCCAATCCAATCAAAATGGCTATTTTATAACCCACATTTTTATTATTTTTTCCCAGCTTCTCACTCAAGACAAGGAGAATTCCAAATACGATTAAATTTATTCCAATCAGATTTGGACTTCTTCCAATTTTAAGTGCTGGCCCTTTTAGAATAAAAATTAATACAATTGATGTGACCACTGAAGTAAAAAGAAAGCGGCTATCCAAGACTGGATCACTTGGAAACTTGCGTCGATAAATCTGCAGTAGCACATCTTTTATTTCACGCCGAAAATACACGGTCATGGCCACAGCAGTCCCCACATGCAGTAGAAAATCATAAATAACGCCTGGGTCTTTAAAAGAAAAAACCTTAGGAAACAGGGCCAGATGCCCAGAGGAGCTAACGGGTAAAAACTCTGAAAGAGCTTGAATAATTCCGTAGACGAGAGAGATTATTATTTCCAAATCAATGACCTTAATTAAAAACTATGGTTGATTTTTATTAATATCAGGAGGGATATCATTTGTTAAGGAAGAGGCTCCATTTTGCTCAAAAAACTCCATATTCCCCTCTTCTAATCCTCTTAAAAGCTCATTGAGCTCTAAAGTTAACTGATCATAAGGATTTGTTGGATGAAGTTCTGAGGTGACAAAGGTCCCTGAAAATATTCCGACTTTATTTATTATATTTTGCAAAGACTCTTTATATAAATTTAAAGTATCTAAATTTTCCTCTTCCAAGTGATGGGCAATTCGGTCTTTATAATAATTCACCAAATATTTATTTAATAATGACCGTTGCCAAGGCTGAAGATTTGAGTCCGCAAAAAAATCAATTATCTGGGCCGTACCAAAACCTTCCTGCCCTTCTTGCTCAGCAATTAGTTTCTTATAAGCTTTCGCTGGCTTCTCAAAAGTTAATTGATCAAAAAAGCTTTGAAACTGCTTGAAGTTGGTAGAAGCATTTTCGCTTTTTAAAGCATATAAATAAGAAGTCTCCTGAATAGTTAATATTAATTCTTCGTATTTAACTTTATTATCTACTTTTATTCTAATCACTGGGGTTTTTCCGATAAATCCAAGTGTAATCATCTCTATTTTCTTATCCACAATTTTTTCGAAAGCCGTACGAAAATTGACGGTACCGGTAAAGATAGGGCCATTAATCATCACAGATTCATGAACTTTTTCAATTGGATGGTGAAAGCTAACCAAGAACACTTTATATAATTCTTCTTGAACTCTTTCCCAATAACTTCCAGCTTTACGACCCTTGAGATTTTTATTTTTTACACCAGCATCATGAACCAATCCAAATAAATTTGGGTATAAATGTACAGACAAAGGGTTAGGATTAATTGCAATTCCCACTAAATCACGAATATTAAAATTTTTGATTACTTTCAATTGAATCATATCTTGCGTTTCACGATGACTAATATTTAACAAGGGATGAATGGTTTCACCTTTATTTCCTTTACTCACATTAAAAGTAGGAATCACTTCATAGTTATCAATTTGGCGATTGAGAGAAAACTTAAAATAATTAAAATGATCAATTTGATTAAAGCTTTTTTTCTTTTTTGCAGAGGCTTGGAAAAGCACATCAATTGTCGGCATAAGTTTTAGCTCTGCAAATAATGGTGATAAGGAATATAATGTAAAACTGAATAACAAAATAAACGGCATAGCAAAACTTGACTTCCATTTTGAGCGTGAGAGAAGTTTTTGTGTTGAAAGAACTTCTTTTAAGCTTCTCTTCCCAAGTAGCCCTGGAAATTCTGATATGAAAAAGAAGGGAAATAAAAGCTGTCCTAACAATTCTCTCAAATATGAAAGTATGCGGCCTTGAATTGGGTGCCGTTTCGAGTTGGTCAAAAAGATCATGACCTGTCCTAACGAATTACCCAAGAGTAAAGATGAAACCATTCTCAAGACAAACATCAAATAAAGACCTTCAAAGAAATATTCTTGGTCTTCGTAAAATGTAGCTATTACTTTTATAATTTCAGCTTCATTCTTTTGCCCTAATAAAGCAGTTGCGTGCTCCCCAATATAATTTGAATAAAGGTACTTTGGTAGAAAAGCAAAAGCCTCTTTCAAACCTGTTAGTAAATTGGAAATACCATTAAAACTTTCGAAAACATTAATCACTGATAAGGATAGAAGAAAATCAATTCCAAATGAGGCAAGTCGAAGTATGGGTCCAACGCTAATTTCAACCGGAAGTGTTATCTGACCTGTTGCCATACTATCTTTGGCCTTAGCATTTTTCTTACGATTCTTTTTTTGTTCTTTATCTTGCTGCTTTTTTAACTTCTCTGCTTCTTTTTGCCTTTTTTTCTCTTCTTTCTCTAAGGCTTTTTTCTCTTTTTTACTCAGCTCTTTGATCTCAGTTAGAGGCTCGAACTGTGGTACCTTCCCTTTTGTCGGATCAGGGGCCTTGACTTCATCATCAGTCCCCAACATAACATCAATATCGAGTCCGGTTAAAGTTCCGCTCTTGTCAGTGACTCCACGATTAAGAGAAAGATTTGTATCTTCATCTCCATAAATATCGTCTTCAGAAAGAGAAGTTCCGGTTTTTTGGCGCTCCATCTCATCATCAATATCTCTGTTTAATTCCTGAATGGTAGTATTAGAGAGAACCTCTGTTTGTGGTATATTTGGATCAATATCACTGGCCGTAAAGTTAACGGTTTCTTCTTTTTCAATAAACTCTAAAAAGTGACGGCCAATTCGAACCTTGTCCGTAGCATTAAAAATAAAAGTTCGATTAGGTCGAATTTGTTTTTTTCCAATATAGGTTCCCGCTTCGGAATTATGATCAATCACACTCAAAACTCCATTACTAAGGGCAATCGTGCAATGTTTGGGGGAGATTGAATCATCATTAATGACTAAATCTCCTACTTGAGATCCAATCTGAATAGTCTTATTAATTTTCTGAGTTGGAGCACCCTCGAAGGTGGAAACGGTTACATAGATAGAAACGACAGAAGTGCCATCTTTTGTGGGCGGACTATCCTTGTCCTTACTTTTTCCAAATATTCCCATTGAAGATTTCTTTCCCTTTAAATCCTTAATAATACATCTGTTTTATTTTATCGTATTCGCATCAAATGCCAAACTTTTCCTACAAACAGTACCTGACGAAGAATCTCTCCTATAATAGTTATTAGAGGATTTTACTTAGGGTATTTTTTTAAATATGCAGGAATTCTCACCGATAAGTTAGATAGAGATATGATCTAACAATCCGTAATGGTGAGGTTTTAGTGAAACACGTTTTAAACATTCTTTTGATTTATTCCATGGTTTTTTCACCCGTGGCTTCTACTCAAGTGCCCGGACAACAACCAGGAACAACTGGAGAACAACAAGCAGCAGCTCTTCAACAATTCTTAGCTGGCTTTCAAGCACAAATGGCAAACCAACAAGCTCAATTGCGATGTCAGCAAGAAACAATGCATAACCAAAGAACATACTTACTAAAACCTCTCCAAGATGAAAACTTTCCCCAATGTAAAGTCATTCAAGCGCGTGGGAATCGCATGTATCAAATTCATCAATGTAGGCAACCAGATCAATCGCAAACCTGTGGCATAAAATCCTTTTACGAAATTAGTGAACAAAATCAAAATACTCTGGATAACTATTTAGGAGATCATACGCAGAAGAAATCCACTGGCTATGGAAAAACCTGTTTAGAAAAGGCCGCAGAAAACTTAGGAGCTTCTTACGATAAAGTCATTGCGGATTTGCAAGGTCACTTAACAGCAATGAAAAGAGAAAAAGAAAATAAAGTCACTGAACTGCAACCGATTCTTGACCAAATCAAAATTAACGATGCGATGATCAATGGAGAAGAAGGTGAAAATAAAAAGAAATTGTTAAAAAGTACTAATTTTGCAAAATTTTTCAAAGACTCCTCCTGTAAAACCATGATTGATAAAACCACGGCAAACCAAATGGGCCGAGGGGGAAATGAGGCCAACGGTGGTGGTGGATTACGTAGTATTGAAAATATGCTTGAAAGTAATTTTACGCGAGGGAATCCCTCTCCACAAAAATTTTTAGCGGAACAACCAAGAATAAAAAAAGAAATTCTTGATTCTGTTTCTAAAATTGCAGATGAGTTAGACGCCGCCGGTTTAAATGCATCCGTTAGCGGTCAAGTTAAGCCTTCTTTTGGCGACACAGAATATGGCGTGGGAACATCAAAGTCGCTCGAAGCTGCGGTTAAAGAATCACTCCGTCCTCACGAAAATTTTATCAAAAAAACCCAGCGTAAAGCTCAAAAATATATTGGTAGTAATTCTGCTTATCGAGACCTAGTGAGTAAAGCCTATCAAACAGATATAGACATGGAAGAAGAGTTGCGAGTCTACGAAAAAAACTTTAAAGATAGTTGTTTTGCCAACAATTCTGCAGGGAAATTAAACGATCTCAATCGAATTATAAGAAAGCTTGAAGACCGAAAAGGAAGAATCTCTAAAAAGAAACAAAGAAAGGCTGATAATCCTTTTAAAAATAAACTAAATAGTATTGTTGATAATAGTGATCTAACGGTTGAAGATAAACTTCAACAAGTACTGGAAGCTGAAAAGAAAGGCTCTGGTCAAAACTGGGTGCTAAGAAGCGGCTCCACCATACCTTGCGGAGACAGTACTATCACCGCTTCTGGTGCAACTCGCTTATCCGACATCATGTCCTGCTACTATAAAGATTGTAATCAGCGATTTAATAGTCGAAGAAAAGGAACAAAAGGTTACCCTCCAAAAGCCATCACTAAATTAGCTCAAAAAATTCATGCACGAGTAAAGGCCAAAGAAGCAACTTTTAAAAGTGACATCACTGAGCACATGCTAGGAAGAATGCTGAACTGTAAAGGAATGGATACGAAGGCCAAAGGAACTAACTCTTGTAAGGACCCAAATAATTTCTCAGTTGCGGGTTCTCGTTTTTGTATGAAGCAAGCGGTTCAGTGTTCCACTAATATTAGTGGTTGTATGGAGAAAACAAAAGCGAAAGTAAAAGAACTTGAGAAAAAGAAATTTGATAAAAGTTTAGAGTATCGTGGCATTGTCATGAGATATAAAAAGAACTTGAAAGATCGTTTTGATCAAATTCAAGGTTATGTGGATGCCGCGGCAAAAAGAGTACAAAGTATTTTCCCCGCAGCCTCTTGGTTTGGAGACGAAGACTATAAGAAATCTTTTGCTATGGATGATTTTCAAAATCTTAATAAGGCAGCCATGTTTCCAGATGCGAATAATATTGACCCAGCTCTCTTAATGGAAGATCCAGAAAAATATTACGACTTAATGGTACAAAAAGTTCAAAATGTTATTGCCAAAGTAATGGAACATAAAAACAAAGCGCTTCAACAAGCGGCTAAAGAAAGATCAACCTACTTAGCGGAATGGGCAAGAGAAAAGGGATTTTGGGAAGGACTCCGAGGTAAATGTATGGCCGCTATTGATGGAATCAATGCCCAAATTGCAGCGAACAATAAAGCCCAACAAGAAGCCCATGCTAATCGTATGAAAGAAATTGGCGAGTTCTGTATGACCGCGGAAACCTTCAATGCTTTCCCTGATTGTGATCAACTCAAAGATTTGTATGAAGATGCGCTTAAATCTGCCGGAGTTGTGGGAAGAGACCCAAAGTACTTGAATGCGATAGCGGAATATCGAAAGAAATGCCAAAGCTATAATAATGAAAAAGAAGCTGCAGAAACTTATTATGTGAGCGAATCTAGTGCTCTTTCAAAATGTAAGGCTGAGGATAATGGAATAGAAGGATGTGAAGAATTAGATAAATGTATAGCAGCCGAAGAAGATTATAATAAAAAGTTTGATGAGTGGAATAAAATTGCAGACGACGAAGAGAAAGCTGGTAAAAAAGAAGCTATCGACCCGGTAAGAGAGAATATGGAATCACTGTGTAAAGACAGAAGTGATCACTTTGAAAAAATCGCCAAAGTCATGAAAAAAGCAAAAGAGCCTACGTCTCGCCCCTTTGACAACTTAGGGGAAAAAGGCATCGCCCACACCTCCTGCCAAGCTCCTTCAAACGAACAGCAACCTGGTAAGTATATTTTTGAAACACTCAATCGTGGACTAGCTGGTGCTTTTGAATCCAGCTCCTTTGATGGTTAACGGAAAAATTGAGAGATAATGAGAAAGAAAGGGAAAAAGTTAAATAGATGAGTAGAACCAAACCATTCGCCTTTACGATACTAGTCAGTTTATTTCTGACCGCGTGTTTTTTTAACCCGCCAAAGAAAGGACGAAAGCGTGAAAGAATAAATTTATATGAATCTGACTTATATGGAACTGGAAAAAGTCTCATCTATGAAGATAACCCCATTATTCTTTCCGGAAACTATAATTTAGGTTACGTGAATATGATAGACTACGTGAACAAAGAACCCCTCTTTGTCACCAATAATTCTTTCTTGCAGGAAGACTGCTCCTTTTCTCAGCGCTTGGTTAATAACGGAAGTCTCACTAACTCTAGTAAAGATAATTGTATCAATGTGTTTAATGATATGGATCTATCCACCTCATTACTTCAGTCAACTTATGGCAGCTGGAATTTTGAAGTGAACTCAAAAGAGTTTTACCAGGTGAATGCCTTCTACCACACAAACCTTATTCTGGATAAATATATGGAGGCCATGGAATTTACCCATGATCTGGTTCACTTTCAAGATATCATGGTAATTCCACCGGCCACCAAAGCGGATATGATTTATACCAATAGCTATTGGTTCTCCCCCACTGATATTTTCTCCGAGGCATCACTGAATATTTATAGTTCATGTGAGCTGGATAAGAATTCATTCTATAGTTTTGAAACGCGAAGTTTGTGTATGGGCCGAGACTTTGCCAATGATAATTTTAAATTTGTTCAAGATCCAACGGTTCTCTATCATGAAATGGGTCACGCCTTTGTTTCGGTGATGATGAACCAAAGAAATTCTCAATACGACTCTCTTTTGAGTACGACTACTTCCACTGATTATTATGCTCACCTAGGTGATGCTTTTTATGATGAGCCCGGGGCCATCAACGAAGGAATCGCCGATTACTTTGCCTGGATGATGCTAGGTGGTTCGAGAGACCGAGTTGGTGAATGGGGAATGGGACGATTTTTTCGTCAATCACGTCCCATGAGAGAATCAGATGATCTGCATATCAATGGTATTAGCACCGCCTCTGGAGAAAAATTAAAATATCCCGATTTCTTGCATTATGATCCTAACTTCCCTGACGAAGTAGCTGAAGATGTTCACTATGCGGGTCAGATAACTAGCCACTATTTAGCTTATTTAACTAGAAGGTTAGAAGGCCAATGCTCCTTTTCTCATATTGGCAGCAATCTTAGTGATGCGGATAAATTCAAATATGCTTCTTACTATGTATTTGCGGCCTTGAATGAAACCATGGCCGAAGTTGGAGACCTTTATACGGAAGGGACTGACTTTAACCCCAATACTGGTTATGTGAATTTAAATGAAGATAACTCTTACTTGTGGACCCATGTGGTAAACCCACCCACCTATCGTCGTTTTTTTCAAATTTTCGCTCGATCACTGTTGTATCACGTCACCAATAATTACTGCACAGAATATTCGATCGATGAATTAGAACAAGACCTTGATGAGTATGGGCTACTTTTGTTTCGCGACTATCGTGATGAAGGATATAATTCTGATGGAACTCAAACTTACGCCAATATGACGTCAACTCCCCTGTTCCAAACTCTCTCTGTATCCAGCTGGACAAAAACAAGCGTCAATGAAGCGAACCGACGGCACAGTATCCTCATCTCAAAAGAAGAGTTATCCCTACCTGGGACCAATGATACCCGTCCTGAGGCTTATATTTTTGATTCTCAGAGCGCGATTAATTCAATTTTAAATGAACTCACTTTTATGGGAGAAAATGTATCCACTTCTGCTGGACTTGCGGGAACCGAATACAATAATAGTAATATTCAAATTAGTCCCGGAGAGGTAGTAGGAATTTCATTAAACCTCATTAATAATTCTAATTCCACCATGGCCGGAGTTCAGATCTTAGGAAACGACTGGGATCATATGCGTCTCACCGATACCACTGATCAGACTCTTGAATCCATTAGTCCTTGTATATATGACGACTGGCCCACAACGAGTGAAGGTGGTTTTGAAGAAACAGATGATGGTTGTAACGCTATCGTTACAGATAACGCTCCTTTTGTTATGGACACCTCAAATAATTATCCTCAAGACTTCGCTTCTCCCGTTTGTTTAGTGGAGAAAAGAGATGACGATTCCACCCAGTGGGTATCGCAAAATCACTTTCGTCAAATTTCTGGACTAGATCTTTCCGATTATGATTGTTTGAATAATCCTAATATGTCTGGAGATGCTTTTAACCCCAATGAATGTTTGGTCAGAATTCTACCAGGCGCATCCTCATCATATTTCGGAAAAGTCGACCCAACTAAGTCATGGCCTGAAACCATGCAAGGTGATGGCAGTCAAAGTGTCACCTTTACTAGTTCTAATGTGATTTTAATGGAAGTAAATAAATGGGTTCCACCAGGGACTAAGTTTACATGCCGCTTTCGTACACGCTTCACCAATTGTGCTGACTGCTACAATGATCCTGACAATAGCAATGATGAGTATTTAGATTATGAGTTCGCCGGACATGAACCATTTCAATTAATTAATTTTAGTTTTATTGTCATCGAGTAAAGGCCCCAATGAAAGAGTCTAAAAAATTCCCTCTTTCTCAAATAACCAGATGGGTTCTTGTTACAGGTTTCTTTTTCTCACTTAACTTATCGAGAGAAAAAATAAAAATAAAAATAAATCACATTGCGAAGGAAGTTCATAGAAATCAAGCAAAAAAAATGGATGACCGAGTTCCGGCCAGTCTAAAACCTTCTAAGAAAACAAATTCTCAAGTCAAAAAAACTCCTCCCACTTTAAGAGCCGTTAAAGTTAAAGACTTAAGAAAGACCATGAATACAACGGAGATGAAATCAATTCTGTTAGATCACTTCTTTCCAAATAGCTTAGGTGAAGATTATCAAATACAGATTCTTTCCTATAAAGATGCTCTTTATAAAAAAGCACACTTTGAAGTGAATGCCTATAAAGTACAAGTGGAGATTAAGCGGAAATCTGATGGTGCGATTAATAATTTTAGCTTGTGGTTTGATAAGAAAAATCAAGTGGTCTTGGATAGTTTTGGTAAAAACAAGATTGAATTTGGAAAAAATGTTCGTTTATCTCACCCACTTTTACAACAATAATAATTAATACTGAATTATCTGCCCAGCAATCTCATGAAAATCTAGTGCCA
>JAOHMI010000028.1 GCA_028101965.1 Bacteriovoracaceae bacterium | reverse complement strand
AAGCTCAACCGGTGGAGCAAGCCCCAAAGCACCTATAATAGTACCTTCTCCAAACTTCACCACTTTACCTATTAAGTTTGAACCAACAGCAATATTTTTTGAACTGGCATGTACCTTCATCTCGCCGGAAGACATCATTTGAGCAAAATCAGTTAGAAATTGAGGTCCATCTTTTACTCCCTTAACTTCTTTGGCAGATTGACAGGCACACATTCTTAAATCAGCATTTGGCTCAGCTATATCTAAATCCAATCCGCGAATTTCCTCAATTAGTTCTCCACCAATTTCTTCATTTTTCCTCCATAAACCAAACCAAGTTAATTTTTGTGTTACTAAGCCTTGCTCTGATCCATGTTGGATATATTCAATTCTATCAAATTTAGATTTTTTCCCCTTACTTATTTCTTTATCAAGCTGTAGTAACTTCTTTTTAAAGTCTTCTTTTCCTTTAACAACCAAATGTGTGGCATTGGGGTGATTACCATATAAATTCTGAAACCTCATATCGGCAATTTCATCTAAATAGATTTGCTGACCATTCACAATCTCTCTGGCCAATCTAAAAATTTCCTTAGGTGAAGTGGGGATGATTGTCCCAGGTTCTCCGTAACGCTTTATTAAAGCAATTGCTGCGTTCATACCCAGCTCACCTGGGTTTAATATTCCTAAAATAGCTTTTACTGGATCAATATTTTCTGCCAAAGAGCTAATATATAAAACTGACTTTGGGTTTGACTTCATACTTGCTTGTGTCACTTTATCAAATTTGTTAATTCCGACAGAATCTTCCAGAAATACTTTTTTAATGACATAATTTCCACCAACTAATACGGCAGAAATCGTTATATAACCAACGATAACTTCTTTATTTTCAGTGATACTTTCACCCAAAGTATCACTAGTCCTTAGGGCTTGCTCATAAACTTTAATAGGGGCTACAAAATGCGATACCGCTGGGTCTAAAGTATCTTCAATTTTTTCAAAAACAAGATCGCCCTTACTTACTTGGGGTAAAAGGTCCTGACAAAAGCCACTAGAGAGATTAAAAATTAGTGACATCGAAAGAAAAAAAACACATTTCAATTTTAACATAATAACTACTCGGAAACCCGAGTGAACAAGTTAAGTAATTTTATTGAATTAATTGGAAATTAGTTAAAAATCAATGGAGCTCACGGCGGGATTTGAACCCGCGACCTCTTCCTTACCAAGGAAGTGCTCTACCCCTGAGCCACGTGAGCTAAATAAGTTCTCAAATACTTATAAAGACAAGCTTTTATCATCTATCAAGATCTAAGAAAGTATTTTTGTAAAATGGAGCGGGCGAAGAGGTTCGAACTCTCGACCCCCAGCTTGGAAGGCTGGTGCTCTACCAACTGAGCTACACCCGCTAAATTGTAAGGCCTTATACTATTGAAGTTCAAAGCCTTGCGCAAGAAGATTATCAAAAAAAATGGTGGCGCGGGATGGATTCGAACCATCGAAGGCATACGCCGCCAGATTTACAGTCTGGTCCCTTTAGCCACTCGGGAACCACGCCAAAAATGGAGCTGGTTATAGGATTTGAACCTACGACCGGCAGTTTACAAAACTGCTGCTCTACCAACTGAGCTAAACCAGCCCAAAAGATGTCACCATCTTTCATGATAAACGAAAGAATGTTATAGAATTTCTGAATAGAAATTTCAAGCAAATAATCATACTAAGAATTTAATATCATAATAAACTTTGAGGTTGGGTATTTGTACAATTTTAAAATTTAGTTTAATAAGAATTTAATATAAAAATTACTGGATAAAATGAAATTTATTTTCGTATTTTTGTCAAAGCAACAGAGGTAGCGATTGAAACATTGAGGGTCTCAATCGGCCCAAAAGAATTTAATTTATACAGTTTTCCACAATTAAACTTAACCGCATTAGATAAACCTAAATCCTCTTGACCAGATATTAAGCAAAAAGAGTCAGAACTTTCAAAAGTAGAAATATCGTCTCCAGTTTCATCTAAGGGAACTAAAGGAATTCCCGCTTTTTTTATTTTTTTTACAAATTTAGATAATGAATTTGTATTTAAGATAGGAACAAACTCTGCCCCACCAGAACTCACTCGAAAAAAACCTGGGCTTAAGCGAAAGTTTTTTCCTGTCACGACTACTAAGTCAATATCAAAAAAAGCACTTGTTCGCATTACAGCTGCACAATTATGCACATCGGTCACCTGGTCTAAACAAACTATTTTCCAAGTTCCCTGAGAGGCAATCGTCTCTCTAAAGAAGACTTCTTCATCGAGTGGATCAACTTTACTTGAATCTAATAACAATCCCGATGGAATCCTCTTGAATTCAAATTGATGTTCTTTATATAATCTCTCTGCTGATTCTTGAAATTTATGGTTTTCTAATTTTTGAATATCTATTTGAGGAAGTTTTCCACCAAATGCTTTCCGCAAACTCTCTAAACCTTTATCAGTGCCCATCAATGTGTGCGACTTTCGCTTAGCATTCTTGAGTGCTGCGGTTATGGAATGAATTCCTATAATTAATTGGGTATCTTTTTCTACTCTATTTATTTTCACTTATAATCTTTTGTAATGCCGGAATAACTTCTTCTGGAGAAACTGCAACTCCATCACCATCTTTCCGTAGTTTTATCTCTAGTTTTCCAGTTTTATTAAAATCTCGTTCACCCAATGTAAGTCGGATCGGACAACCTAATAAATCAGCGTCTTTAAACTTAAACCCTGGTCCCATTTTACGATCATCAAAGATAATTTCAATGCCTGTTTGTTTAATATTCTCATATAAATCATTAGCTATTTTTTTAGTCTCATCTGTTTTTGAAATCAGACAAAAATGAACTTGAAAAGGTGCAATTGAAAATGGCCAAATAATACCATTCTCATCATGACATTGCTCAATTGCAGCGGCCATAGTTCGAGTAACTCCGATTCCATAGCACCCCATTGAAGGTGATTGCCTTGATCCTTTTTCATCGAGAATTTTAATATTCATCGACTGAGTATACTTATCTCCTAGTTGAAAAATATGACCAACTTCAATTCCTTTTCTAAACTTAATCGGAGTTTTACCATCTTCGGCCACATCACTTTCTTGAGAAAGTCTCAAATCTGCTTTTTCATATTTAAGTTCCTTCAAAGAAAAGCCTTTAACGTGATAGTCTTTTTTATTTGCTCCCGTAATATAAGTTGCACTTAAATCTACCGCTTCATCAATAATAATATTCAGCGAATTTTTTAATTGATATGGGCCCATATAACCAACGACTAATCCTAGTTCAGATAAAACACTTTCTTTCGTTGGTATTATGTGATCTGCTTTTAGGAAACTCTTCAATTTAACTTCATTTACTTCATCGTCACCCAAAATCAAAATCATATTATGGGTTTCTTCTTCTTCGACTATGGAAGTTACCATTATTGTTTTCAAAGTATGGGTTAAGGGAACACCTAATAGTTCAGCCACATCCTCACATGTAGACTTTCCTTTAGTTTCAACTTCAGCTAAATTTTGGTCATTAGAAAAATCAAGATTAATTCTTTTAGTTTTAGCTTTTTCTATATTTGAAGCATATTTTATTTCAGAAGAATAGACTATCGTATCCTCTCCAGTGTCGGCGACAACTTGGAATTCGTGTGTTTTATTTGAACTATCTGCCATGGCTCCAGCATCAGCTTCAACAATAATAAATTCCAACCCACACCTTCTGAATATATTTTCATAGCAGCGGTAAAAATCATCATAAACTTTATCTTGGCAATCCTTCGAAAGATGGAAAGAGTAAGCATCCTTCATTAAAAATTCGCGCCCTCTAAGCAATCCAAATCTTGGTCGAATTTCATCTCTAAATTTAGTATTAATTTGATACAAATTTAAAGGAAGTTGCTTATAACTTGATACTGTATTTCTAAATAAATCTGAAACGGCCTCTTCATTAGTGGGGGAAAAACAAAGATCTCGATTCATACGATCTTTTGCTTTAAGCATCTGCGGTCCCATATCATCCCATCGCTTTGTTTCTTTCCATAAATCACCTGGGGTCATAATTGAAAACTGAACTTCATGAGCATTAATCTTTTCGTGCTCCTCTCTTATGATGTTTTCAATCTTTTTAATTACTCTTAAAGCGAATGGAAGATAAGTATAAATCCCAGCAGCTATTTTTTGAATAAATCCGGCTCTTAACAAAAGTTGATGGGAAGGGACTTCTGCATCATTTGGTATTTCTTTATAGGTTTGCCAATAACCTTGAGAAAGCTTCATATAGTATCCTCTAATCACAAAAATAATACTAATTCTAAAATTTAATGTCGGTAGGCGCAAGCTTGTAGCTGTATAAAAAATACCGCGAAAGCGCAGCAACGACCTGACATTATTTTGTAGGATTGGTATCTAGAAGATTATCTCAATTAAATAAGATTATAAAGACGTAATTCAAGAGTGCATTAGTAGTTACAAGAAATTAAGGATGGAAGTCTTAAATTTGCCAAAAATGGCTCCTTCACTGCGCTTGCTCCTACAACTTCATAAGTATTTTGGTCTGAAAGGAGTTTACGACATAGTTTATTATGTAAATAGTGACCAGACTTATAAGTGGTAATCTTACCAATTAATTCGAATCCCAAGAGTGCCACATCGCCAATAGTATCAAGCACCTTATGACGGACAAATTCATTTTCATATCGAAGTCCATCAGTATTAACCACATTGTAATCATCTAAAACAATTGCATTATCTAATGAGCCGCCCTTGATCAAACCCCGTCTCTGCAAAGAGTCTACATCTTTAAGCATCCCAAAAGTACGAGCTCTTGAAATTTCATGAATGAAGTTTTCACAACTAAATTCAAAGTTAATGCTTTGATTTGAAATAGCAGGGTGAGGAAAAACAATGGTTGAATTAATAGTAAAGTTTTCGAAAGGTTCAATAGTCACCCACGAGTCACCTTGCTTGACTTCAACTTTATCTTTAACCACTAGAAACTTTTTAGCATGATTTAATTCTCGCACGCCTATTTCGCGACATATGAAAACAAAACTTGCGCCTGAACCGTCCATAATTGGAACTTCAGGGCCACTAATTTCAATTAATAGATTATCAATTCCCAGACCATATAATGTGGCCATAAGGTGTTCCACTGTATGAATTGCTTCAGGGCCCTCACCAATGGTTGTATTATTATTTGTGGCTGAGACATTACCTGCATAAGCTCTGAGAGGCTTAGCATTTTTTAAATCGGTTCTTATAAAACGAATTCCTGTTCCCGCATCTTGAGGAATCAGATTCATAGTTACTTTCTTGCCAGAATGAAGTCCTATTCCGGTAAGTGAAACTTGTTTAGCTATAGTTCGTTGTCCAATCATATCAACTTTCTTGTAAAAACATTCCCTTAACTCTTAGAGTATAAACTAATTTTATTAATATATCTCAAATTTTTTTTCCAATAGCGGTTTGTGCCTATTAAATGAGAATAAGTCAAGTATTCAAATATTCAATGAAATTTTCTTAACCTATTATAAAAATAACATAGGAAGAGTGAAAAAAGCTCTCAGTTTAAGTTACAGAATACTGGGGGATATTAGTCGCGAAAAGTACAACCCATCCCAAAATTTGAATATTCTTTCATATCTTCTTTATCCTCAGGATAGAGAGAGGCAATTCCAACCTCATCTGAGGGAAGCAGTCTGATTTCTCCCTCATCTAAAAAGTACGACATTATTGATTTGCTAGTGTTTTGATCATGATCTAAACCTAGGCAATGCCCTATTTCATGAGTCAAAGTTTGTACAAAAGAATGAATTTTATCTTCTGTGCTCGAAGCAAGAACTATGGTACAGGCAACTCTTTTACCTTCTTCACGATAACTAATTGCATGTCCACCTTGAAAGGGATTATCCGAGGATTCAATACATACACTGATAGTTCGATCTTCAGCTCTATCTTTAGTAAATGTGGAATCACCTGCGGCGGGATCTCCAGGATTATCATCATCTTCTGGGTAAACCGCTAAACGAAGAAAGCTAGGTCCAATATTATTAAAGTCGTTAATGACAGAGTTAATAACATCATCAAATTCGATACTTTCGTCTTCAAGAACATCATCATCAGGCAAATCACTCTGCTTAAAGTCTTGGTCTTCCATACTTGAGCAAAATTTCACCCAAATTGTTGGATCACTACGCTTTATATCCCACTTACCTTCCTGATCATATTTATAACCAACAGTCAGCATCACAAAAATTAGTATAAAAAAATAATTTTTTTTCATTTAGATACCTATCTTTTAATAATAAACAGTTAAGCCAACTAGTCCATTTGCATGAGAATAATTATCAACGCTATGGGAAACATTCGCCTCAGCTCGAAAGGAAAAAATTTTCCAGAAATAATATTCGTATCCAACAGCTCCAATTATTCCTGGGCTCAAATTATAATTAAGAACAAAACCTGCGCCCACATATAAATCATCTTTATATATTTGTTTCATCGCCCCCAAGGGAGCACGCTGATTAAGCATTCCAAATTCCCATTCCTTAAAGCCAACTCGAACAGTTCCTAAGCCAAGAAGTTCCCCGGCTCCCACATAAACATGAGCATACTTTTCATCTTTTGCTGCTTGAACGCTAAGCGAATAAAAAGAGAATATAAGGATGAATAAAAGTTTGATCTTCAAAACATAACTCCAAAAGTCATCACTTGTGTATTTTGAAAACTTAACAATATGGGATAAAGTCCTGCGACTCCAAAAGTTCCTTCAACTCCAATAAAGAAATGATCGAGAATATCCACTCGAACTCTAACTCCACCCCCAACATTTGTGTCGTAAGATACGGTGCCATCTTCATCATCAGTATCATCTCGATAGCCAAATTCTCGATGAAAGATAACCACACCAACACCGGCGCTTAACTTACCTTCAAGAAATGTTCCCCAATCTTCATTGAGAAAATATCCTAATTGATATGCAGAGTGATAATGATATTTAGATGCGACACCTACTGAATTAAAAACAATTGCATTATTTTCATATTCATAGGCTCCGTATAACATTGGAGAAAGTCTTCCCTGGGTCTCTGAATGAAGCCCCGTTCCAAGTAAAACTTCGGAGTGAGCTGAAAGTGAGATCAGGATTAAAAATGAAGCCAATAATTTCATAGGCATCTTTTTTAGAACGATCATTCCTTGATGTAAAGGAATTCAGCTTAAATAGATAGATTTAAGGGGTAACAATAAAGGGGGTAGCATTGGAAGTATATTGAGAGCTCTTTTCACCTTTAGATTGTAAATGAAAAAAGTAAATTCCAGGAGGAAAATCCACATTCTCTAACTGTAAATCTCCTCCAAAATGAATTCCTTCAAGCTGTCTTAAGACTCTCCCGGCTGAATCCATAACTTGGTACCGATAATTATATTTTTCAATGATCATACCATCAGAAAGATAACTTAATCCAATATTCAAATTGCCGCCGGCACGAACAGGATTTGGATAAAGATTCAATACAGATACAATCGTTTTTACTTCTCGAAGAGGATGATTATTTTCTCTGAAGGATTTATCATTAATTTTAGTTAACTCAATTTCAGTTTTTGGCCCGATGTATCTTTGAATAGCATATTTATCACTGTTGATATCACGATAGTCTTCATCCACCTGATAAAAACCTATTTGTAATTTAAAGCTTTTTGAATCAAAGCCATTTAATGATGTATTTCCCTCAACCTCAACGGATCTTATTAATCGAGAAATATCAAAAGAGATTTCTCGATCCTTTAAATTCTCAGGAGTCAAAAAGTAATCGAGAGGGATAAACTGTGGTCCACCGTACATGGGGTTTAAATTCTCTTCAGTAAATGTTCCCCGACGATAAACAATATAGATTCCTAAATTATCAATTTCAACTAGATCAACAGGTAATCCAACATATCCTTTCTCTTCTTCATAATTAAAGCGAACGTATGCTGGTATCGGTAGATCTTCATTAACTTCAAACAAATCAGAATTATCAAAAAATGATTGCTTTAAATAGTCATACTTAAATAAAAAGTTAACCCGATCTGCATCCCCACTTTCTAAAGATCGTGAACTCGCTTTTTGGTCAAGAGTTAACTCAAGATCGAGTACATGATCAAGGTAAGGAATTTTTCGCGAGGGAACATCGTCTGAGTCAATGGGATCATATCCTGAATTATAAAGCATGACGGAATTAAAACTAAAATATGATCCCCATAAAAAATAAGGGTCATATTGATAAAGTTTAGAAAAATCCATCAATGTTTTGTCTTCATTTGTTGAAACGAGGTTTTTAATATTTTGCAGATCCTTACCCATATAAGCATAATCCGCATCCGCTCCAACGATTCCATTAACTAAACCATAATGCTCTAAGTAGGTACGAGGCAAATTATTTCTTCTAAACTGGCCACCTGTTGTTGTATGAATTCCGGCATCCCAATCGATCATAATAAACCGATCTCGATCATATCGTGATTGCTCATGAACTCGCCCAAGCACATGCAATAACTCATGAACATAACCAGTACTAAAGCAGGCATTGGTTAAGCGAATGCCTGATGCTTGAAAGTTGGTATTAATTTGTCTTCCGATAACCGCTGAACAAAAGCCTGAATCACCTAAGTAAATATAGATAAAATAATCTCTTTCAGCTTGAGGAGTACTAGTATCTATCTTTCGATACCAAATCTTTTTACCATTTCCTTCATGCTCGCATGGCTCATCAGAATTATCTTGATACTGGCAAAATTGATCCTCAGGAATTGGTACAAAGCGAATTAATGTTGAATTCTCAACAATTTTTAATGACCAATAAACTTCCCTTAATTGAGATTCAGAAAAATCATCTTCTTGAACAAAAACTGGTATATCTAATTGTTCCCATCTTCGGTCCATATAGTAGTAGTCCCACCACAATGAGTCCTGTTCATAATTTGTAACTTCGACATTACCATCGGTTAAATTTCGAGTGTTAACAGATAATGGTTTTTGTTTAGTTCGAGATTCAAACTTTTTAAAATCATTAAAAACCACTTCCCCTTTTTCAAAATCATATATACATACTGGGATTAACGTATCTCCAATTAAAAAACTTCGATCACCTTCATACTCAACAACAGTAAACTCTTCATACGACGCAGGAATTAAGCAATTCAATTTTGACTGTGAGTAAGATGAAAAACTAAATAAAAAATAAAGACTACACAATAAGAGCCAGAATGGGATTTTTTGATTCATACTATTTTCTTTTTCTAACTTGGTTTAATTCTTTTTAAGGGAGGTCAAAAAAATTTCAAGTAAAAATTCTTTAACATCCTACTTATATTTTACAATTCATAAAACAATTTCTTAACCAAGGTTAAGAAGAGTCGATGTATCTAAACTCAACCCTGTATTACCTATAGGCTACTTAACAAACTTAGATTTTTTTCATAGTTATTTCTTATGAAAATAACAACACTGACATTAATCATTTTAAGTTCAGTTTATGCTCAAGACGACAAGCTAAGCCTCTATAAACAAGTATCTCAAGAAAATACTCCTCTCTACAACGAAATCAAAAAAGATGATTCTTGTGCTGGAAGTAATCGATCAATCCACAATGACATAGCAGTGGACTTTCAATATATGCGGATAGATGAATCTAAGCCATGCTTTGGTCCAAATAAATCTGAACAAGAAAAAATGATTTATGGATTTATGATAACTAATACCGGCAGTGAAGTTATCAATCCAAGGGGAAAAGATACTGATTCAGAGAGAACTTTTCACTTTTCTTACCAAGAAAATGCCAGACAGCAAATAAAATTATCGATCGAAGAAATAGCTAATCCCGTGGGAAGAATTTCTCATTGGCATATGCTCTCATCTTTTTATTTTATTCCCCGGAAAGTTCTTCCTTATATAATCATAAATCAAGAACTCAACTCGGCAGAAGTAACTTTACCTACCAAAGAAAAAGTTGTCTTTAATCTCGAAACAAAAGAAATAATTTCTGGAGTATTTACGGAGAAACCAATTGATTATTTAGAAAATCGGCATCGCAGAAACTTTCCACAAATCTCTTATTCCGGATCAGGATATATGATTCGAGTAGATCAACGTGGAGAGCTACCTGAAGCTGATATGGTTTGGGGACAAAAGAAATATGCTACTATTAGTAAAAACGGCAAAACCTGTAAAGTTCGAGCTAACCTCTTGTGGGACCAGACAGGAGGAGATTCATCTCGATTCTTATTTAAATTTCCAACGGATGAAAGTTTCTATCAATTTATCAGTAAGAAATGCCCTAAATTGACCAAATAATTGGCTTAATTCGATCACTTATCTATAAAGTCTACAGGGCTTATTAGTCTCAGATCTGTATCCATTACACAAAAATGAATACAAACTTGCTACAACTCAATTTAATGTTAAAAAAAATGTTCAACCAAAAAAATTTAATTAGTTAGTTTAGTAAAGAAAAATATGAAAGGGATCCCTTTAAAACAAAGTCTATTTGCTCTATTCAGCTTTTGCTGTTTGCTGTTGGGTATGATTAATTTATCTTTTGCCCACCCAATCGATGAAACAATAACGAGTATAAACCAAGGTATTCAAAAATTTAATTTTATAGACTTACCCTTAAGGCCCGAGTCTTCAACCTATAAGTCCGTATTAAATTACCGAACTGACTCGTTTCGCGAAGAGTATGTTCGAAAACTTCATTATTTTGAGCAAAATCGATTGAATTTAATTAATAAGCACAAGGAAGCAATTACTTACTTTCAATCTTTTTATAAGGACGAAAGAGATTTCCTCTTTCTTGAGTTTAAATTTCGTAGCGAAAAAGAAGAATTAGATAAAAATGAAAAACTCAATTTTATGAGTGTTGATTATGAACTTAATGCGAAAAAACAAAACGCTGAAGATCTAGCAGAGTTAAAATCAAAAGCAAAAGATAGAAACGAGAAAAAAAATCAGTTCACTGATTTAGCAGATGAACTTGATGCCTTGAAAGCAAGTTACCTTTCACTCAAAAAAGAAATCGAGACACATCCATCAAGGTTGTTGTCTCCTAGCTTTTCAATTGGGATTGGTTTTTTACAAGAGGGTGAGTATCAAAAAGATTTAAATACTTTTTTTCCTCGACACCAAGGATATGTAATTGATCAACAACCAGCACAAGCTCTATATGTTGAAAAAGATAGATTGATAGAAACTGAAGAAGAATCCTTTGAAAAGGAAGAATTTCAAGCCTTGCGAGGTGAAACGGCTAGCTATAGAGTTAAGTCTTCTCATGTTTACCACAGCCTAAATAATTATGCGAAAAGACTTCATGAAAATTATGATTTTTTTAAAAACAAGTTCAATTACAAATACAAAGAATATGACCTTGCCAGTGTAACTAAACTTATCGTCTCCATTGCATTCATGAAGGTTTTAGAGAACAATTTTCCCCACATTGAATTAAAAAAGCCTATCTTGGCCATCCCTCAAATAGCGGATGTTTTTAAGTTTCCAGCCGGAGCAAAAATATCTTTATATGACCTATTAACTCACCAAAGTGGATTAGATACTCCAGGTTACCCTATTTGCCAAAACTACAACCCTCAAAAGTATCAAGGAAAAAGTCTTTTAAAGAAATATTTTGAGCAAACCGTGGAAACTTATAACCAACACGAAACCTACACTCGCGGGATTCATATATATAGAGATATAAACATCATTCTAATTGGCTACTATCTCAAGCATTTATACTTTTTAAAGTATAAGAAACACTTCCCCCTTGAAACCATAGTGGAAAAAGAAATATTTATTCCAGCAAATATGAATCAAACCGGATACAAAAGAATTAGCAAAGTTGACCCTTTAAAAGACCCTCAAATTGTCCATGACCCTATTGCAAATTTCTGCTTTGATGGTGTTAGTGGTAATGCCGGAATCTTTTCAACAAATAATGATTTAACAAAATTCGGGATCCAGCTTCTTAAAGTTTATAATAATTTAGAAAACACCATCGGCATAAAAAAATCAACTTTAGAAAAAATACTTACCCCAAGCACTTACAAAAGAGGCTTAGGGGTTGATATTGCCGCAGGCAATCCTAGGGGAGATAAACTTATTTACTACTCTAGTCCCCCAACAGGAGGAAGACCAGACACGCCTGAAAGAAAAGCTTCCATGAATAGTTTTGGCCATACTGGTTTTACCGGAACAAGTTTTTGGATAGATTTTGACAAAAATATTGTCTCTGTCATGCTTTCAAACTCAATGCTAGCGTTTTTAGACGATAATAATCAAAAATTTCGAATTCATGAATGGAGTCCAGCAAAAGAAACTGAAGTTAACCGTGAAAATAAAAAAATATTTTCAAATAGTTCAAGAATGCTTTCTCGTTTTATATTCACTAATTACTAATCAACATCTCTTCTAATTCTTTATAAAATGAAACTTCTTCAGAAGTAGTAGAGTCCTTGATAAAGCTCTCTAAACTCTCTCGAAAAGTCTCAAGATCAATAAATTGAATATTATTATCGGCTAATTTGTTATAAATTAATTTTTCCTTATCACGAAAAGTTTTCATCTCCGCTTCCCAATCACTGTGCTCACCTTCCCATACTTCTAAAGCCAAAAGGTACTCTTCATACTTTTCAATATAGGCTTTACTCTCCTTGATTTGATCCTGGCGTTTTTCTTCCCAAACGGCCATGTCTTTTTCAAACCGTTCATTTTCTTCTTTCTGATACTCTTCAATTAAGGTCTCTTTTTTAATCGGATCGTAGGTATCTCTAATTTTTTGTAAAACAACTTTTGCTTGAGCAGGTCTAAGTTTTTTATCTGTAAAGAATTGCCCTTCTCCTGTCCCAAGTTTTACAATTTCCTCGCACCAAGACTTCCAGCTAGAACGAACTGTACCACTAAAGTTATAAACATTTACGGTTATCGATCTGTTAGATCTTTTTATTTCTTTACGCATTTTATTGATCAACTGCTCCCCTTTATGTCTTCGAAACTCTTCAAAGCCCACATCTGAAAGAATATTTATCGTATCAATTTTTTTATTTTCCAGTGCTGCTCTAAAAGAATGAATAACCATATCATCTGAAGTTGTAATCCCCCCAGGATCATCATTAAAAATATTTTTAATAACACTAGAATAAGTTTTTAGTTTACCAGGTTGCCGATTTTTCCCCTTAAAGTTTTCAAAGAAAATAACTCTTCTTCTATTTCTTCGGTAAGACATCCGATAAACGCTAATAGTATGGGGTTCTTCCAGCATCTCAAGCTGTATTTGCAGTTCAGATTTTATTGTTCTAAGAGGTGCTCCATTAACAGTTGTAGACATATCAACTAAATAGGCAGAATTTGTGGTAAAGGCATTACTAATATTTATATAAGCATAGGGATCATATTCTTTAGCAATAATCTTTCTTAACTCTTTATCATTTATTTCTATTTTAACCGGTTTCTCAGCATTACTTTCTTTAAGATAATCTTCTGGTGAAACTATTTCTTTTGGCTTTAACGGCTCGGCTGGAGGCTGATTTAGTGGTGGCAAATCATAAGCTTTTTTAATTAAATTTGCATACTTTAAAAAATTGCAGTAATCCGAAATTAAATTTAAATTACTTTCAATTTTCTTCCATACATTTTTTTGAAATAAGTTTTGCGGAATACCACAATAGACACTTGATACTGGTATTGGAACCTCTATTATAGGTAAATTTGGTTTATAATCTTTATTTTCTCTTACAATTTTTTTAGGGATATTCCCTTTTATTGTATATTTATTAATTTTTAATGAATAATTTAAACTTACAAATTTATCACTGTAAGCTACGATTCTTAAACTGCTAATATTATGGATATTGTGAATTTTAACTATATTTTTCCCAACTTTAAGTATAGATTGCTTTGTAATTCTTCCATTGGCATTTGATGAATGAATATAAAAATTCACTGAAGATGAATTATGGCTTAATTCAACCTCCATATCCCAAGATCTTGCATTCACTTGCCTATAAACCAAAGGATCCCTTCCTTGTTTGAGAAGAATATGTTTAATTTCATTTTGAACATAATTAGTTAATTCATCTAAGTTTTTTGTACTCCACACAACACTACCTTGAGGGCTAGAAAGAATTTGCTTCTTATAAATACTTTCATTGACTGGCAGTTTAAATTTAAATTTCTCTTGAGCTTGAAGGTTAAAAATGTGGAAACAAAGAAGACTTAAGAATACTAACTTCATACGCGAGCCTTTCATAATTTTATTAATAGGCTTTACTTACTAAATACATAAATTTTAGATAGATGGAATGAAACTTTATGAAATTTTTTTATCCTAATTGAATTAGTTTAGATGATCAATCGACTTATCTGAAAGCATGCGTCCACGAGGAGTTCTAATTAGAAGACCTTCCTTTAATAAATATGGCTCATAAACATCTTCTATGGTTTGTTTATCTTCACCTAAGGTAGCACTTAAGGCATCTATACCTACTGGGCCATTTTGATAGTAATCACGTATGACTGTAAGAATTTTACGATCCATAGAATCTAAACCGAGATCATCTATTTCCAACATGGATAAGGCAATTTTTACAACCTCCTGATCGATAACCTCTCTATCATGAACTAAGGCATAGTCCCGAACTCTTCTTAGAATACGGTTCGCTATTCGTGGAGTTCCCCGGCAGCAATGCCCCATCATTAAACGAGCATCTTTAGTTACATTTAACTTTAGTTTTTTAGCATTCATCTCAATAATTTTTGATAAATCATTTGGTTGATAAAAATCAAAATTTAAATGGGCCATAAATCTATCGCGCAGTGGATTTGAAAGTAAGCCAGCTCGAGTGGTTGCACCAATTAGCGTAAAGGGAAGAAGATCAATTTGCACCGTACGCGCAGCTGGTCCCTGTCCAATAACAATATCTAATTTAAAATCCTCCATTGCACTATAAAGAATTTCTTCAATGGTTATATGTAATCGATGAATTTCATCGATAAAAAGCACATCCTGGTCATTTAAATTAGAAAGAATAGCAGCTAAATCGCCTTTTCTTTCTAGAGCAGGAGCACTAATCACATGCAGTTGTGATCCCAACTCTTTTGCCGTTAGCATAGCTAAAGATGTTTTCCCTAAACCAGGAGGTCCTGAAAGTAAGATGTGATCCATGGCTTGATTACGTTTTAAAGCCGACTTAGACATCAACTCAACATTTTGCACAACTTTTTTCTGCCCAATATATTCGTCAAAGTTGGTGGGACGAAGTCGAACTTCATAATCTCTTTCCGAATGACTAATTCTCTCTTGATCAAAAAAATGATCATCATTCATTTCTTCATTATTCATAGACGCATCTCTTTTAGAACTTGTTGAATTATTTTTTTACTAGGCATTGGCTCAGTTGCAAGGCCAATAATATTTCTAATGATAGGCATCACTTCGTCCGAACGATACCCCAAAGATTCAAGGGCCAATATGGTTTCCTCTAAATCCTGAGTTTCATGTATACCACCCATTTTAGTTTGAGAATTTTGATCATTCACTTTTGTCGAAGCAAGAAGTGACCTTTGTGAGAACTCCTCTTTTTCGATTTTCTTTTTTAAATCTAAAACAATTTTATCTGCCAGGGCTTTTCCCACTCCTTTAGCCGATGAAATTGTTTTTGTATCTTCATCAAGAATAGCTCCGATTAAGATTGGCAAAGTCAGTTGATGAATTAATCTAAAAGCAATAGAGGGACCAACTTTATTTACTTTTCTTAATAATTCAAAAAAAAGTTTTTCATCCAAATTAGTAAAGCCATACAAAGCTTGAAAATTTTCATTTACCACATGTGAAAGATAAAATGCTGCACTATCACCTTGATTAAATGTTGATATAGCGTTCACCTCAAAACCAATTCCCGACTGAGTTTTTACAATTACTTTTGAAGAGTTATTACTAAGAACCTCTCCTTCAACAAAACCATACATGATAGATTCCTCTGATTACCGATTAACTAAATGACTCAAAGAATTTTGCAAATTCCGCTTTCCCGTTGATTTTTTCACATTTGCATTTGACGGGCCATTGGTGGGAAATCTTAGCAAATGACAAAAGGCCGTGGCAATAGCATCGGATTCATCATGTGAAGAAAAATTTTTTACTTTAAGAATTTTTTGCAGCATGAGGGCCATAGACTCTTTCGTGGCATGTCCATGACCTGTTACCGTTGTCTTAATTAAATTTGGGCTATATTCGTGTATTTGAAAATATTCCATTTGGTACAAGCAACTTATTAATAGCCCTCGTGTCTGAGCTAACTTAATTAACGAGGTGGGGCTTTTCACATAAATAAGTGATTCCATTGAGATATGCATCTGAGGAATCTTTTCACTTTTCAAAACTTCTAAGAATTCATTTTGGATTATTTTTAAACGTTCTTGAAAGGGAATCTTTGAATCTGTTTTGATTGCTCCAGATCGAATAACCCTATATTGATTGGCACGGTGTGTTTCACCTTGTTGCAGAAAAGCAAATCCAGTATTGATGGAACCTGGATCTATTCCCAGAACAATCATATGAGACTTCCCGTGTTATACCATTTCGGTTTTAGGAGGGAGTTGAATACTTCCCTTTTACGTAGTTTCCCACATAAAAAATGAACATTCCAAAGATAAATTGTGCTAGTTCAGCCTTTCCATAATCGCCCAGCTGCATACCAGTGATAAAACATAATCCAACACTTGCTAAACCGCACAATTGCATTCCTGTACCGATGTAAAAGAAGTATTTCATCCCTTTGATATCTCTTATTTCTGAACTTTAGTAAAGTAGGGTTAAAAGTTTTATTAACCGGGTGACAATAGTGGTGATAATTTTTAATGCATTGAAATTAAACCTAAATCATAGTCCTAAGTATACAGAATCATATTTTTCACCACCGTAGTCACCCGGTTAGTAAGTTTTACTTCCACAAAATTTAATGCCTAGAGAATCTCTGAACAGCAGTAACCCGATTTATTGACGAAAGATTTAACTCAGTGGTAGCTGCTAAATTAATATTATTTTTATCATAGGAACCTTATGAAATTATTCTTAAACTTTCTCTGTGCAATTTCTCTTTTTACTTTCATCGCTTGCCAAGAAGAAAAATCCAAGAAAAAGTCTAACCGAAAAAATGATACATCAGACTCTCCAAAGATAGAAAAAAAGGTTCAAGCTCCAAATCAATCCACTAAAGAAGAAGAAGATTATCCTCTTCCCCCAACCTATGATAGTTCAACGACTGACTATCTGGTTAAACAAATCATTTATGATAAAATAAATCATGATCTTTTAACTAATGAAGAAAAAAGTTTATTAGAAAAGGATTATTTTGAATGTGGTATTAACCAAGCCTTGGTTTTCACTTTAAGTCCCTTATGCAATGAAAAAATATTTTTAGAATCTCGCGATATTCTCTATCTTTACCCAAGTAAGAATAAAGGTATCGAAGCAAAGGTTTTACGTTTCAAAAAAACTTCTAGCACAATTTTTGTCTTTAAGTTTGATAACACTGAAGATGATAATACTGTCTCAAGTAGATTTTTGCTCTTCTCAGTGGACTCAAATCAGGAACTTTACGAAATAATTAATAAGGCTAAAAAAGATATACAAGGAAAAGATCTTTCTGAATCCTCCTCCATTAATACTTTGGAGCAAATACTTGGAATCAATTATGTAGGAGAATTAGTTCTGTGGGATTTTCTCCAAGAGGCTGACTTCCTTATTCAGTATGAAGATATTGCCACTCCTCGCTCATTTTTTCACTGGTCTGAATTTGCCTTTCAAAAAGACTTTATATCTAAAGAGTTTCAAGAATACTACCTGACAACGGTTGATCAACTATTTACAATTGCATCAGTTGCTTACCAAGATCTTTATATTGAACAATTAGTTAAGTTTAAAGAATCTGAAAGTTGGATAGATAAACAAGCTATCATCATGAAACTAGAAGCGATGTACAGCTCTGAAACAAACAAAATAATACAAGGAAAGATCGCGACGATCCTTCTTCATCATCATCCTATTGAGCAAGCCACTCAAGATCAACTTGACTCAGCTTTAAGTCTTCTCAAAACAGCAAAGGAGCAAGTTTGGATAGAAAGAGGAATGCTTCTTTTTAGTAAATATAAAAACCAATTTGGTGATATCGCTGATCTAATAAAATTTGCTCAGTATAATAATTCATTTGTTAGAAAAGAAGTGGCAAAAACACTTCCCTATTATGATGATGATCTGGCTCGAGAATGGCTATTGAAACTTGTCATGGATAATGATTCATTTGTTCGAAGGGAAGCATTAAACTCAATTCGAAAATCTTCTTTTGATGGTTCAAATATATTTATCCTTGATCTAATTAAATCTAATGACTGGAGAGCTAAGAAATCTTTAGCTGAAGCACTCAAACATGTTTCGGGTCATTCAAGTGCAGTTGCTTTACTCAAATTAAGTGCAGACAAAGACACAGATGTACAAGCTGCTGCAACTGAATCAATGAAAAACCGAAACTTAAATTTAGATGATTACGACATTTCCACCTTTATTAATTCAAATTCATGGCAGTCCCGCAAAGGACTCGCTCGCTCTCTGCAATTTGCCAAAGGTGAGGGAGTTCAGAAAGCTATCCTTATGTTAAACGCTGATACTGATACGGATGTACAAGCAGCAGCATTGAAATCAATTCAAGCCAATCCAATCGAGAGTACAAAGGTTAATATTTTAGAATTAATTAATAAAAATTCTTGGCAATCGAGAAAAGGATTAGCAAAAGCCCTAAAATATGTGAGTGGGAAAAAGAGCTTTATAGCTTTATTAAGATTAAATGGAGATAAAGATGCAGACGTTCAAGTCTCTGCTTACGCATCAATTAAAAATAAGAGCTTTAATCTTGCCAGCTACAAAGTTTCAAACTTTATAAATAAAAACTCATGGAAAGCGCGAAAGGGACTAGCTAAAGCATTACAATTTGCCAGCGGAAATGGTGCCAACACAGCGCTCTTAAAGTTAAATGCTGATACTGATAATGATGTTCTCTTAGCGGCCTATAATTCCATAAAAACTAAAAGGTTTGATGGTGAAAAGATTGCGATTAAAAGTATGATTAATCTGAATAGTTGGAAAGCTAGAAAAGGACTTGCCAAGGCACTGGAGTTTGTCACTGGTCAAAACTCCATTAAAACATTGGTCAGCCTGCTTGGTGATTCCGATAGTGATGTGGCAAATGCTGCAAAAAATAGTTTGAAAAAACATGGATATTAATCTGTAAGCATACTCTTCCATGAGCGCGCTGAATCAAAGTTAGATATTCTTTAAAGGATTGCAATTAAATTCACAGTTCTTTATGTTTATTCATTTGAAGATTTTGCCTCAACTTTGGCTTTTGATTTTTTATCATTTGTTGGAATCGCATAAATTTCAACACCACAATTTTCTGCTAATAATGCATGTACTTCAGTTATGACGATACTACATTTAAAAGTCTTATCCATTGAAAAAGCATTGTTTAAACGACTTTGTAAATTTTCTCGATCACATTTAATTCTATCATCATGCTTCAACTGATTTTTACTTGAAAGTAGATTAGCAATGACAGTTTCACTTTTTGTAGAATCACTTATCATAAGAGGTATATATAACCCAACGTTATTGTCCGAAATGTAATCGCCAGTATATACTTCAATACTATCGAATTTACCATCGATATGAACTCCATGATATTTTGAGTTCGAAACCATTACATTACAAAAATTTTGCGCAATTAATCCTTGTGATAAAAGTAAAAATAATCCTATTAATAAGTTTTTGCTCATTGTATTTCTCCTTGCAGATCTACTAAAAAATAATTTTATGTAAATATTAAAAGCAAGATGGAAGCCAAAAATTTTAATAATATCCTTCTGTCTCACAAGTAGATTCTTGGCAAATTGTTGAATGGAATATTAATTTGTAAAAATCTTAAACAAAAGATGAAGAATAGAATAATAATAATTCATCTTTTGACAATGAACTAAACAGTTTTGAGTCCAAATTTTCGTAAAAATAATTAATTGATCAACTTTTAAACATTAATCAATCAATTACTCACAATTTGTACCAAATATAAACACTTTAATGCTCAAGGTATGTCCAAAATCTTGGCACTCTCTTTGCTCTATATATCTGTGTCTTATAAATTTAAAAATTGAGGAGTGCTAATGTTAAGGGGAATAGGAAGAATTTTACTCTTACTAGTTATTTGTCTCTCTTTTATCAGTTGTGCCAAAAATAAAAAGAAAAAAGAGAAGCGTGAGCAAGCTTCAAAAACAATTGAGCTTACCTTAGAAGAGATTGATGAAATAATGGATAATCAATTTTTTACCTGTGAAACGGTTAATAACTCTGATAGTTGTCCTGATGGGTTGGCCAGAGTCTTTATTTTTAATCAATATGAACCAACCGAGTCTTCTGTATGTACAGGTTTTCTCATTGATGAGGATGTTTTAATCACTAATAATCATTGCGTGACAAACGAACTTGATTGTCAAAATACCTTTATCGCCATTCACTCCGATGGCAGTTCTGTAAGAGCTAAATGCTCTGAGATTCTCGAAACAGAGTCAAATGGTGGCTCTGGTTTGGTTGCTCGAACTCTCGACTACTCAATTTTAAAACTTGATAAAACAGTAGATATAACTCCAATTCAAACTCAAAGTATTGAAGTTCAAAACCAAGAACAACTTTCCACTTTTGTAGTAGATCAGATTGATATTCTCCATGGAAGAATTGTTCAATTAAATTGTAAGGCTGAAATTCCTGGCTTTGTGGCTTCTACGTTATTAATTAGTTGCCCTATTATTCCAGGTAACTCAGGAAGCCCAGTTCTTAACTCATCGGGGAATGCGATAGGAATCATTTGGGGAGCTTCTTCAAATGGTAATGAATTCGATGATTTCACTGCTTTAAATGATCGAAGAGCAACTGATGCTTATGGGATTATGAGTGAGTTTCGTTTATTTTATGATAGCGTTACAACTCATACGAACCTCTAATCATAAATAAATATGTCATATAAGTCTCTGAATTTATGACCAACTCGATCCATCAAGTTATAAAATCGAGTATTTCTAAAATCATCAGCAATAATGTCTTTCGCCTTAGAGAAATGTTTTACAAAAAACTTTTTTTGGCCTAAACGGAATAGTTCCACTGCGTGGTAACGACATAAAGTAGTGTAAACAGGAAATCCTCTTTCATCATAGACGGTCTCTTCAAACAAATCACTTCTTCGAATTGGCTCGTGCTGACCATAGCACTGACAAACTGTGCAGTATTGATGTTCATTTTTTTTATTGTTGGTGGCCATTGATTCCCCCCAGGAATTGATTAAAAACTTTCTCTCCTCCATTTTAAATGCTTGCAGCATGTTCACGAAGACAAAATGTACTTACGTTTCAATACTTTTTTTCAATTCAACCATGAAGAAATTAATTAATGCTTGAGAAAAAGCAATAATTGCCATAAGTTATATTAAATTATGACAGAAATATTAGCTTCAAAAAATTTAGTTGCCACTCGGCTAGCCGAAGTCGCTGAGGGAATTTTAGTGCACAAAAAAAGAGGCATAACCCCCAAAATGAGGGTATTTCTAGTTGGTGCAAACCCCGCAAGCCTAGTCTATATCGGGCATAAAGAGCGAAAGGCCAAAAGTCTTGGAATTGATTTTGAGCTAGTTCAACTCAATGATGATAATGCAAGTGAAGCTGAATTAGAAAAACGTCTGGAAAAAGCGATTATTGATACAAACCATGATGATTCAATACATGGAACTTTCATTCAACTCCCCCTACCGAAAAGTTTTTCTCGTCAGAAGTTCTTTAACCTTATTGACCCGAAAAAAGACTTAGACTGCTTTCATTCACTAAATATTGGAAAAGTGTATTTTGGAAATAATGATTTATTAGCTCCTTGTACTCCAAAAGGCATCCTGACTTTACTTAAAGATAGCAAAATTGAAATGCACGGAAAAAAGATAACGGTTATTGGAAGAAGTCATATCGTTGGACGACCAATGGCCATGATGCTCAATAATGAAAATGCCACTGTGAACCTTTGCCACCGTTATACAAAAAATTTAAGTGAGCATACCAAAAATGCTGACATTATCATTTCAGCTGTAGGCAAGCCTAGGTTTTTAACCGCAGAATACTTTAGAGATGATCAATCACAAGTCCTAGTGGATATCGGAATTACCAAAGTTGATGGAAAAATCTGTGGTGATATGGATTACGACAATTTAATTGGAAAAGTTAAAGCGATCACTCCTGTTCCTGGAGGAGTTGGCCCTCTTACTGTCTTATCATTAATGGAAAATCTGGTGACACTCTTAAATATGGATTAAAATATGACTGAACTAAAAACTACAGCTCTTTACCATACACATGAAAATTTAAAAGCTAAGCTTGTTCCCTTTGCCGGTTTTAAAATGCCTCTAAATTATAGTGACATTAAAACCGAAGTAGCTGCAATTCGAAATAAAGCGGGTGCTTTTGATGTTTCTCATATGGGCATCGTCGAAATAACTGGCGATAAAATTAATGAGTTTATCGATCATCTAATCACTAATAACTATTCAACATTAAAAAATATGAAAGCGGTATACTCTCCCATCATTAATGAGAAGGGCGGAATAATTGATGATTTAATTTGTTATAAAATTAATCAGAAAAATGCTTATATCGTTTTTAATGCTTCCAATATAGAAAAAGATCTCAATTGGATGAATCAGGTTAATCAAGACTTTAATAATCAGATCAATTTTATTTCAGATCAAACAGGTCTACTCGCAGTCCAAGGACCAGAAGCATTCGATATTCTGATTAAAGAGTTTAACTTTCCCACTGAAATTAAAGATCTCCCTCCCTTCAGTCTTCAAGAAATAACCTTTGAGGGCGAAACCTTACTCCTTGCCACCACAGGATATACTGGTGAGAAAGGTTGTGAGCTCTTTGTTCCAAATAATATCATTGCTGATTTTTTTGCTAAATTGGTGGAATTTGGTGTGACTCCTTGTGGTTTAGCGGCACGTGATGTTCTTCGCTTAGAAGTTGCCTATCCACTTTATGGAAATGATCTAACTATTAATCACAATCCCTATGAATGTGGTTTAGCTTGGACTGTTAAGCTTAAAAAAGAGAATTTTCTGGGAAAAACCGCAATCGAAAATAAAAAAACAAAAGTAAAATTGAAAAAATTTGTTTTGGATAAAAAATCTATTCCTCGGCAAGGATATAAAGTATTAAATGAAAATGATCGAGAAATCGGAGTGGTTTCCAGTGGTACATTTTCTCCCACAATTGAAAAGGGAATCGCCATGGCCCACATTGAAACTGTGGCCATTTCAGAAACAGAAAATTATTATATTCAAATTCGGAATAAAAAAGTACAAGCAACAGAGATAACAGGAAATTTTTTAGATTAGAGGTTTAAATGAATACACCAAGTGAATTATTTTACACCAAAGAACATGAATGGGTTAAATTAGACGGCGATACGGCTACGATTGGAATAACAGATTACGCACAAAGCTCTCTAGGAGACATTGTGTTCGTAGAACTTCCTGAATCCGGTATGAATTTATCTCAAGAACAAACATTTGGAGTGGTAGAATCCATAAAATCTGTTAGTGATTTATTTTCTCCTATCACAGGCGAAGTTATAGAAATAAACAATGACTTAAATGATGCTCCAGAAAAATTAAATGAAGATCCATATAAAAATTGGATAGTAAAACTCAAAGTCTCACCAGAATTAAATAGAGAGCACCTACTTAATGCGGAGACTTACAATGATTATTGTTTAAACAATAATTAGATCGAGTAAATATTAAAAATTTATTAATCCAAGCTTTACGATTACCAGTTGGATCTGTATAGTTCAAAACTTCTTACGTGAAGTGAATAATAGACGTAAATCATGAGGACTTAGAAACAAATGGAACCTATCCAGCTTTTAAATACTGCCATTATTAAAAGTAAAGAAAAGTCGATCAACACTAATTATGAAGAAAGACTAAAAGTTATTTGTAATTCTCCTGTAATGGACGCTATTAACAAAAGTATTGTTTCTCTTTCTGATAGCCAAAAAATTAGCCGAGACCAAGCCGCTGTTATGCTAATTGAAACTCTTCGTGAACTCGACACTATTTGGGAAGACTATGTCCTTATGGAAGGAATTGATCGTCTTAAATCTATTTTGAAAAACTCAGATCAGGGATCTTCAGCTCAAAATACATTTCAATAAATCACATTCAGAATCAATTTTAACAAAAAATATTTTTAGCATTTATCACTTCTCAATCATATCTAATTTATATGTGGCAAATCATTGCCATAGGTAAAGTTCAAAACCCATTCTATTATCCATAAAAGCTAACACTAATTATTGACAGGAGAACATCATGATAAATTCCATCTTAATAAATTTTTGTCTTTTCATCTGTATTTCCACATCTATTCATGCAGGATGCATAAAAGATCCCAAGCAAGTAGAAGATTTAAAAGTTAAAAGCTCTGTGGGAAAAACTAATACCTATATATGGATTATCAACATAAATGAATGCACAAACTTAGAAATTAAAGATGCTATAAACTCCCTCAAAACTGCTCTTCAAGAATCAAGATTAGAAGTTAGGGAGGCGAGAGAAACGTTTCTAGATAATAATCAAATGTGGTCAACTGCATCAGAACAAGATGCTGCTACCACTAAAATAGCTTTCTTAGCCAGAGACACACAAGCTTGGTCGAATACCAAAAGAGCTTGGTATGCACATGTAACATCACATCTGGCACGATTGGAAACAGAGCAATTAAAAAGGCTTTCCTTGAAGTAAACTTTTAATCAAGGCATCCTTATTAAGCAAAATCAGGACTTATGATCTAATTCATTAAATAATTGAAATTATTTTCAACAATTATAAAGATCCTTCATTTTGGAATTGTTTTTATGAAACACAAGGTGAAGAAAAAATGAAAATGACTTATCACGATGCCTAGGGGTCATTATTAGTTTGCTAACTTAAGTATTAACTACAAATCCCCATTCTAATTTAACCATTCCATTTTTTATCATTCCACTTGGTGGGTTGGGAAATGGTCCCGCTTGATTAAATGCATCTGTTGCAGCTTTATCAAGCTCCTGATATCCAGAAGAGTTTTTTACTTTCACCGCAGTGATTCGACCTTCGGGACTAAGAACTATAATCAAAGATGTGACATGATTACTAGATGAGGGAAACCTCCCCCCACGCTTAAAAATCTTCTGAGCCTCATCTTGAAGATTTCGTCCCCAAAATTGCTCCAATTTATTTTTAATCCGATTGTAATAACCATAAAATTGGTACTCTTGAGAATTTAATTTTGTAAAATCACCTAAAGGGATATCCTTAACGTAATCATTGGAAGCCGAAATCCCACGACCAATCCCCTTACTCGATGGGTTTTTCCGCTTAGCCCGTTGATTCTCTTCTTTTTTAGTAAAAGACTCATTCTGCATTTTAGGTGAATAAGTTAACCCAATTTTTTTAAAATCTATTTTTTTGGATTTGGTTTTTGATTTTGCCGTTTTCTTCTTCTCAGCTTGCTTCTTTTGAGCCTGACTAGCAGCTGAACCTCCCACATTAAACTTATCCACAGTTTTTGCTATTGTTTGCCGGTCGAAGTAATTATTCTTCTCTGAAAGAAACTGCTTATCTTTTTTTCGATACTTAAGTTTTGATTTGACGGTTTCAGCTATCTGTTTCTTCTTACTGTCCCTAAGATGCTCCAATGTAGCTGGATTAAGCTTAAGCTTGATTGCCGTGGTTTCTTCATTTTTTTTAAAGCTGATTTTGGTTAAATCAACTTGAAATAAAAACGATAGAACGTGGAAGAAAACAACAAAAAGCGCTATCTTACGTAAGTTCCATTGGCTAAGATCGCCAAAATCAAAATTTAAAAACTTTTCTCTCATCAAACTAGTAATCGGCTTTTTTCAGCAGGCCTTAACCAAATGTATAAATATTACCAGCGCCGGAAACTCTTTCCTGGCAAACCTTTTACGAAGCCTGACTAAGTTGCTATGTTTTGAAAAATTACAAGCTAACATATTGAAAGGAGTGCCTTTGAAACTGTTTATTTTCTTTATCATTAGTGTCACTTTAAATGCCTTCTCTCAACAAACTCTTCCTAAATATGATGAAGAGTTTAATATTAAAGAGTTAAAGCTAAAAAAACTCTACTTTGACACTCTGCGAATCAAAGTAAACGAAGCCTTTAGCGAGGTATGTCGTAATACTGAACTAAGTGCTAATTGGCTTTTAGCAGAGTACTTCTTAGACTTTGAAAATCATCAAGTTTCAAAGCTTTACTTTTTTCCTGAAGGACAACCCGTTTTTGTTTTGAGAACTTTTAAATTAGATGAAGATATCGTGAGCCTAATCGACTTTGATTTCTACACAAACGAAGAAGCTACATTCATTGAAAAGATCTTAGTTAATGAATATGAAAAAATTGGTCAAGATGTCGTAGAAAATAATATGAAAGATCCACGAATTATAAAAGAGAATGCTTATCGAAATCTTACACAGTCTCCTTGCCTTCCCGTTATAAAACCAAAATTAGAAAAAAAATTGGAAAATAATTCAAAAAATAACTCAAAGAAGATTTAATTAGTTTAAGCTTTAGTATTATTAAAAGAAATAGGACTTTCTCATGAATACTAAAACCAATCTAACCATTATTTTAACTTTTTGCATTGGAGCTTTATCTCATGCTAAATCTTTTGACCCTAGATGCTCTGAGGTTTCCCTCGATCAAAAAGTAACAGATGAAATTAAATTCACTTATCAGGGAAGTGAAAAAAGCGAATCCCAAACTATTATTGGTAAAAAAGATATTGGTCTCTATGATGAATACTTCACTCAAAATTCAATATTAGAGAAATATCAACAGAAAATCTCAGATGCTAAGAGTAGAAGAAACTATATTGATGTAAGCACTAACTATCAGGGTACCCTAGTTATCTATGAATTAATTGATCAATACTATGGCTATTCTAAAGCAGACTGTAATCCATTAATTGATCAAAAACGTTACGATACAATTTATTAAGATTATTGATTATAATAATAATCATCACTATCCATGATTGACTCTTCGATAGTGGTAGCATCTTCCTTGTCAAGTCCATTTGAATCAGGACCATAACCTTCAACAAAAGATTCTAAAAGTACATTAGTGTCACTTGGAGTGGCATGCTTTCCTGAATCTCGATTTATGGCCACATTAACAATCCCACTGGGCGCATAGAAATCATACTCTCCATATTTCTTTAGTGCTAACTCCATGACCCCTTTCCAAACAGGTAAAGCTGCCTTAGATCCTGTTTCTGGCCAGCCTAATGTTTTATTGTCATCAAAGCCTGTCCAAACACCAGTAATCGTTTTATTAGAAAAACCTATGAACCATGCATCAACATAATTATTGGTAGTACCAGTTTTACCACCAATATAAGAACTTAAATCCCTCGTAGCTCTCCCTGTTCCATGTGAAATAATCCCTTTGCACAAGTTTGTCATAAGATAGGCTAATCTGCGGTCGTAAACATAATTATCTTTAAGATATTGAGTGAATGGATTCACACGTTCTTCTTTTTCAAGAGTTATCTTCTTAGGATCTGTCTCTGCTGCGGTTAACTTCTCTGATACTTTATCTTCAATTTTGAGAGACTCTTCTTTTGCATCTTCTTCCTTTAATTTTTTTAGAGAAACTTCATCCTTATAACGGTTAACTATTTTTGATATGCCTTTGTAATCTTGAATCTTTCCTGCATTAGGAAAAATTGAATAAGCCGTAACTAAATCAATAAGTGAAATCCCAAATGATCCTAAAGAAATAGATAAATCTTCAGGTAGTTTTCCATTAATATTCATACGTCGAAAAAACTCAATCATTTTTGTAATACCAATTTCTTGAACAAGTTTAATGGTTGGAATATTTCTTGAAGTCTCTAAAGCCTTTCTTAAAGTGATCGTTCCCTTAAACTTTCCATCATAATTTTTTGGCTTCCAACTTAGGAAATCATCTACTCCTCCAAGAGCTTGGGGAGTATCATATAGAGTAGAAGCAGGATTATAGCCATTTTCCAATGCAGCGGCATAAATAAAAGGCTTAACCGCAGATCCTGGTTGTCTTAGTGACTGTATCGCACGATTGAACTTAGATTCCTTAAAATCTTTCCCCCCAACCATAGACAAAATTTCTCCAGTCCGAGCCGAAACAGATATTACTGCTCCTTCAACTTCTGGGTGCTGTTCTAAACTTAATCGAACAAAACTTTCACGATTAATCTTCTTATACCATTTTTTCTTACGTAACCGTTTTTTTAAGTTTTTGTTGATCGCAGAAAAAAGATTCATCTTATCTTTTAACAATCTTACTTCAACTACATCTCCTTCTTTAAATACTTTTGAAGGATTCTTAAGAGCTCCATGGTAAATAGGATCGGTGCTTAATTCACGTTTATGAACCCAGGAAAACTCTTCTTGTGGAATTACACCTAAAAGACCGTAAAGGCTCACAAATATATATTCAAGTCGATCATTAACCCCAAGGACAACAGCTTTATGTGTCTTACTTTTATCAATCAGATTAATCGAATCAATCTCTTCATCATTTCCAGGGAAATAATATCTTTTAATCTCTTTAGGTTGTTCTGCAATTTTATCTTTTATCCCAATTAGTCTTTCTTTAATATTTTCCACCGTAACATTAAAAGAATGCTCGACGGTTCCATCTGCCTTAAAAGTAAAGCTTTCCTCATTACTTTTATACAGTTCAACTAATTGCTCATGTAAAAATACGGAAATATCTTCTTCTGATAAAAATTCAGGAGATCCTTTATACCCTTGTCTTTTATCCAAAGCTCTGAGCCCATCGAAGAGCTCTTTTTCTGACCGATTATTGAGCTCTAAATCTAAAGTAGTGTAAACTTCATAACCTCCGGTAAGAAATTCATCTTTCCCAACCTCTCTAAATAATCTCTGCAATATCCAATCTGTAAAATAACCGGCCTCTACCTTGGCAAACTTTCGATTCAGAATAGGCATATCTTCTAAAACCGCTTGTTCATATTCCTCAATTGTAATTTTTTTTCTTTTTTTCAATCTTTCTAAAACATATAATTGTCTTTTCTTAGCTCTACCGGGATTAATATAGGGTGAATACCTTCCAGGGGCTACTAGTAGACCCGCAACAAGCGCGCACTCCGCTGATGTAACTTCATTTAGTTTCTTGCCAAAATACCCTTGAAAAGCTTCGACAATGCCGTAGTATCCACCACCAAAATACATCTGATTTAAATATAAATAAAGAATTTCATTTTTCGAAAATTGTTTTTCAATTTTCCTTGCCAATAATAAATCTTTTATTTTACGAGTAAATGATCTTTCGCTACTCAAAAGAAGAGACTTAGCTACCTGTTGGGTTATAGTCGACCCTCCCTGTACGACCCTTCCTGCTTTTAGGTTGGCCAGTGCTGCTCTAAGGATCCCAGAGTAATCAACTCCTGAGTGTTCAAAAAAATTATCATCTTCAGCAGATACAAAACAATCAATTACTTTTTGCGGAACATTTTCCATGTCAACTAAAGTTCTTTTTTCATTCCCAATCTCGAGAAGAAGCTTCCCTTCTCGGTCATAAATCCGGCTCATAAGGGGAGGGCTATAATCATTCAAA
>JAOHMI010000027.1 GCA_028101965.1 Bacteriovoracaceae bacterium | reverse complement strand
TAGATTGAGAAACTACCATCAATTAATATTTAATTATCATTTCCAATTTATTAATTGCTTGATTTAAATAATTCCCCTCAAATAATAAAAAATGATTTAATAAGTGATAAAGTTGGTAAATCTTAATTCGCTTTTCATGTCTGGGAAGAAAAGGATAAACAGATTGATAAGCATCAAAGAATAAAGAGTCGAATGCCCCAAACAAAGTTATCATTCCAAACTCCATTTCTCTATGAGCATAATATCCAGCTGGATCAATGAGATATGTTTCATCACCGCTAGCAATATAGTTTCCGGACCATAAATCACCATGAATAAAACTTGGGGTCTCATTTGCAGCAGAGAGAGCATCAATGATTCTATTTTTAGCATTAAAGAAGCTTGACAAATTTTCAGTTGGATTTTTTTTGGAAATCTTTATTAACAAGGCTTTAATTCTCTGTTGCCAAAAAAACTCACCCCAATCATTGCACCAATCATTTACCTGAAGCGTATCTCCTAGATAATTATCATAATTATTTCCAAATTTCGCCTCAGTAGAAGTATAGTGCATTTTAGCTAGGCTCTCACCAAACTTCGTCCAATTAACTGGACTTGAAGTATTCGAAATATATTCAAAAACTGTATAATTGCTTTGTGCACACATAACTTCTGGAACAAAAAGATACCCATTATCCTTAAGTAGCTGCAAATCATTCCTTTCTCCAATAAGCTGAGTGGCGTTTTCCCCCACTTTTAAAATAGCCTTCCCCCTTCCCTTTTCAAAAAGGACATAAACTTGAGTCAGACCTCCATGGGAAAGTTGAACATCAAATTGATAATTACTGGAAAGCTTGGTATTTAAATCAAGCATAACTTCATTTAAACAAAACAATTCTTCTTCCATAAAAATTCCACAAAACAGGAATCTGCGAAAATACAAGATTCAAACCATAATTTCAGATACTATTTTTATTCTATTGGAATCAATTTGACTCCAATTTTCTTTCAATTCGATCAAAACGAGAGGCTTTTATGTCAGACAAATAATCTTTCTATTCTTGATTCAAAGTAATATGATGCGGGAAATTTTTTAGGAGAGACTATGATTCATCAATTAAAAATTAATGCTATAGTTATTGCAACATTGGCCATTGCTTGCACAAAGGCACCGCACAAAGATAAAGCCAAAGAAGATGCAAAAGAGAAAGATAAAACCATTGTAACCCCTCGAGGTGGAATCAATCCAAATATACCAAAAGTTAACCCACAAAAAGTAATATCTGAATTGCAAACCGAAATAAAGTCCATGTATCGGACACCTAAACTCACTCTGATATTAATTCCAGAAAAAGATATCCAGCAATCAATATCCAATTTAATTGAGAAAGGAGGGAAATTAATTTACGACCCCAACTTTCGCGAAGGTAATGACATTCCGTTTTACTTAGCAGAATTAACTCCCGATCAAATTAATAATACTAAATTTATGCTCTCTTTAAATCTTAAAAGCGCAAGTTTAGACAAAGTTCAAAAGCATACTATCCCCACAAATCGTTTAGAGATAAACTCTTCCATTAAGCCCACAAACTTTATTCCTACAGATTCTGTTGGACTGTTTAACTTTCCACCTGAACAGCGCAATCAATTGGGAGCAGGAGTTACTGTGGCCGTCATTGATACGGGAATTGATGCCTCACATCCTGCTTTTACCAATCGAGTAGATTACTGGTTTGATGCAACTGAAGAAACAAAAATTCCTTTAGTATTAAAAAATATTTCAGAGGAAGGAAAAGTAAATTATAAAAATAAATCAATCGACTTAAGCCAATTTAAAGGTGAGGAAGTTTACCTAGGATCATTCAATGAAAAGGAATTTTTCTTTCAACTAAATGATGACAATAAAAGTAAAAAAGGATTTTTAGATTTAAATTATAATAAAACCGCAGACACATTTCTGATATTAATCACTAAAACTAACGATCAGTACAAATCCTACGTGGATACTAATGGTGATTTTAAATTCTCAAAAAAAGAATTAAGCTTCCCGCTCATAGACTACAACCTGACTTCAGAAATAAATCGAAAAAAAGGTATGGTTAGTTTTCCCACTCGAAATAATATTATAAAATACCCACTTCTTTTAACGAAAGAAGGTGATAAACTCTATGCTGGATTAGGTAAAACATCAGGAATGCACGGAACACACGTTGCAGGAATCATTGCCGCTGATGATCCTAAAAATAATCTCGTGGGTGTCGCTCCTAAAGCAAAACTCATGTCCTTAAGAGTATGCTCACAAATCTCCTGTACCGATTCGGCCATCATAAAAGCTTTGTATAAAGCTTTCTATAATGGAAAAATTATTCCAGACGTGGTGAATATTTCACTTGGTTCCCATGAAGGTTATAAACGAGGATTGTACTCTCATATTTTTAATGATCTCTCCGCAAAATTTGGAAGCATCTTTTTTATTTCAGCCTCAAACAGCGGACCTGGTTTTCGTTCACTAAACCATCTTGGAAATTCAGGTGCAGTGGTCACTGTGGGAGCAAATGTTTCAGCACAAACCTTAAAGGATCAATATAACCTTCCCGATGATGCTCCTGTTTTAAATGAACAATTACTCTTTTTTAGTTCCTTAGGTCCAAGTTATACAGGTGAAATGAAACCAAATATTGTGGCCCCTGGCGGAGCAATTTCCACCGTTCTGGCCGCAGAGGGATATATGTCCCAAGCAAATGGTACTTCCATGTCCTCCCCTCTCGCAGCAGGAGTTATGGCCGCAGTCATTTCCTCTTCCATGCATGAAGCGCCTGATTTATTTAAACAAATTAAAAATACACGTTTATTGAGGAAAAAGGATGAGTCAACCGTACAAGAAACTCTTCAACCCTATGTTTATGCCATGAGGGATTCTCTCATGCTTTCCGCTAAGAGAGTTCCTAACTTATCCATGGCCCAACAAGGATTTGGTTTAATCAAGGCTTTTAAGGCGAAAGAAAAACTTATCACACTTTTAAATGAAATTAATGCTGGCGAGAAAAAATACTTTGAAGTGGTTATCAATAACTATGAAAAGGGTGGCTATAAAAGAGGAATTCAGCAATCTGAGACAAATAGCTTCACCTTAAGCTTAGGGAAAGATGGAGAGCGAAGTAAAATAGAAACAGCCTACCTGATCTCCCAAGGGGTTAAAGTTCAACTTGACCGAGTCGAAGAGATCTCTCCTCAGGGGAAAGTAAAGTTTCACTCTAAAATGGAAGATTTCTTCTATATTATTGACTTAGGAAATGCACAAAAGAAAGCAAGAGAAACTAAGGTTGTTTTTAATAACCGCCGAAATACAACTTTCTTTTCCAAAAGAGTTCTAAGTAAAATGAAACCGGGTTTTACGTATTTGGCCCATTACAAAATCTTTGCAGGAACAGCAAATGTGCAAAATATCTTAGATGTTGTTTCCATCCCTATGAAGTTTAAAAACCATAAAATTAGTCTTGACTCTCTCAATCCAAATAAAAATAAATATACCGATAGTATTGTGGTTAAAAACGAAAAAATTGGAATCAATCAATTCCATCGCTATCCCTTTTTAGTAGACGCGCACACTCGAGGACTTAAACTTTCCATGGCCATGAAAAGATCCATGCCAGGAAAACTCTTTATCCAAGTTTACGACCCCGACGGTAAGGAGCTTGTATTTAAAGTTGTGAATAATACTCCAATTAATGGTTATTCTCAGCTCAAGCTTGATCTAACGACGCTCAAAAAAGGAAAGATTAATCAAGGAATTTGGGAAGTCACAGTCAGTACATCTTCTCATTCGTGGCTTAGTGATACTGAGTTTGATATGGCCTTAAAACAAATTAAATTTGGAATTAAAGAGTCAGATTTAAGTATTGCGAAAAAAGAAATGAGCAAAAGCTTTATGGCGTCTCTGCAGAATACTAAAATTGAAAAATTTGAAATTACAAACTCACGGCTCGCAAAAATTGAAAAAGTAAAAGTAAAAACCAACCACTACTCTTTTCACCCAATCACTTTCCCTAACAAAGAAGCTAAATTTAAAATTAAGTTAAGTTTGGATAAAAAAATTGAAAATTACTGGGGAAGAATTGATCATCGTCTTTTTGTTAAAGAAGGAGATGACTTTAAAGAAGTTAAAGTCAAAGTTGAAAATAAAGACGACTTTAAAATATTTTCAGGAATTAAGGATGCAGGGAAAAACTACTATTTCGCATTAGATACAATCCAAAACTATGACAATGGCAAAGGAATGAAAGAATCCCAATTAGACCAAACTAATATCTTCGTTGAATTTTTAGAATATAAATTTCCCAAGGACACATTTAAAATAAGCTTATCTAATTATATGCTTAACTTTGTGGCCCAGATTGATATTACTAAAAATAAAACACTGACTAAGCATAATCTTACTGATTTCTTAGTGATGAGTGATTTGATATTAATTGACGAAGAGAAGCAGAAACAAAAAACACCACTAAAAGTTCATTATTAATATTTATTGACATAAAAGAGGGAGATCAATCACAACATCTTCCTCTTTTGTTAAAATAAATTCAACTGAATCAGATTGGGGAAGGATAAAATACTTTTCCTCTTTTTTTAACCTTAAGAAACAATTATACAAGGCCAGACAATCCTTTTTGGATCTAATTTGATGGGAGCGAGAATCTACAGTTTCAAAAGCTTTCATTGCGACATTATTGACCATATCTTTTGAGACTCCATCAATTGATATTATTTTTGAATATGTATCAAAAATAAATGTAGGCTCTCTATCCATCAATTCACTTTGTTCAGCCCGTCCACATTCAAGTCTGGCCATTTTCTCTAAAGGAAATCCATTTTCATCTCTAAGATTAAAGGCCAATGTATTCTCTTCAATATCTGATGACTCAATTCCATCAATTAAAGTAAAGGCTTTATATTCTTGGGCAATAGACATGCTTAAAATCATTAATGAGAAAACAATTTTATTTATCACTTAAAGTCCTTTCGAGAAATTGGTAAAGATAGTTCGCGAACTCATATCAAGGTTTTCGGAAAAAACGAATGATTAATCTTAATAAGAAATTTTTATATTCATACATTTTGATTTGAATTAAGTCAGAGAAACTTATATATTATGATTAGTTGTTCTTGGAAGTTTTGCTCCAAAATAAACTAATAATTTTAATCTTATTGTTATGGTTTTAATTTATAACCGGTGCGAAATATAAAATAAATTATGATTACACAAATAAGTAGAATTAAACCAATCATTCCTAAAGAAATACCAATATTCACATCAGACTTCCCATAAAAGCTATAGCGAAATGCTGAGATCAAATACACCACTGGATTAAATAATGAGATGGTTCTCCACACAGGAGGTAGCATATTTATCGAATAAAATGTTCCTCCTAAAAAAGCTAAGGGAGTTATAATTAAAAGAGGAATAATCTGTAATTTTTCAAAGTTATCTGCCCAAATTCCAATTATGAAACCAAAAAGACAAAAACTAAGTGACGTTAAGAAAAGGAAGAGAATCATTAGAAAAGGGTATTGAATTTGAACATCAACAAAGCAATTTGCCGTGGCCAAAATAATTAAACCTATAATAAGTGCTTTACTTGTGGCCGCACCAACATACCCGAGCACAACTTCAAGATGGCTAATGGGAGCTGACAATATTTCATAGATACTTCCCGTAAATCGAGGAAAGAATATGGCAAAAGATGAGTTTGAAATACTTTGAGTCAAGACGGACATCATAATCAAACCAGGAACAATAAAGCTTCCGTAGCTTATCCCGTCAATTGAGTTAATTTTAGACCCAATGGCCGAACCAAATACCACAAAGTACAAAGCAGTGGAAATAACTGGCGAAGCTACCGATTGGCCTAAGGTCCGTTTCATTCGAGACATTTCAAATATATAAATTGATAAAACACCTCTTAAATTCATGAAGCACTCACTAAGTTAACAAATATCTCCTCTAAGGAGGATTGCTTTGTATTTAAATCCACATAGCCTAAATTATTTTGATGAATCAGTTTTAAAATATTTTCGATACTATGATCACTATTATTTGAATCAAATTTATAAACTAAGTTTTCCCCCTCAATTTTTAATAAATCTTTATAGGGGGCAAGAAAGCTGGGAAGAGTTTCTAAAGTATTTTCAAGAGTAATGGTTAATTCTTTTTGACCTAGGCGACTCATCAGTTCAGACTTTCTATCCGTATGAATAATTTTACCTTGATTTATAATTCCAATTCGATCGGCCATCTCTTCAGCTTCCTCAATATAATGTGTGGTTAAAATTATGGTGACACCTGATTCACGCAACTGCCTAACTTGATTCCACATGGATTTTCGAAGCTCCACATCAACTCCTGCGGTGGGTTCATCTAAGAATAGAATCTGAGGTTCGTGACTAAGTGCTTTTGCTATCATGACCCTTCTTTTCATCCCTCCAGAAAGGGTCATTAACTTATTATCTTTTTTTTCCCATAAACTAAGATCTTTTAAAATTTTTTCTATTTTCGCATCATCTCTCTTTTTTCCAAACAACCCTCTGGAAAAGCTAACTGTATTCCATACGGTTTCAAATGCGTCACGAGTCAATTCTTGCGGGACTAACCCTATTTGAGAGCGTGCTTTCCGGTAATCTTTCTTTATATCAAAACCACCAACTTTTATCTCTCCATGTTCAAAGCGATTGATACCGCAAATAATGCTAATTAAAGTGGTTTTACCAGCACCATTTGGCCCTAAGAGAGCAAAAATTTCACCTTGATTAATGTTCAAATTGACATCGTCTAGTGCACGAAAGCCACCTTCATAAATTTTATTTAATTTTGAGATTTCAATAACTGATTGATTCATACATTAAACGCTAGAAAAGTTCTTTAACTCGGTCAAGCAATCATTTTCTTTCTCGTCCCTCTATAGAGGAATGCTTTACTTGAGTATTTTGCCAAGCTAAACTTAATTTATGAAAATACTCATATTGCACTTTTTAATCCTTAGTCTGTCTTCTGTTTATGGAAAAACGATTAAGGAATCCATCCTCATACAAAGTAATTTCGATAAAAAATCTAATTCAAAGCTCGAGCTTATAAAACTTACTTCAACAGAAAACATAAATTCTAAATATATCATCTTATATATCCCAGGATATTTTCAAAATGCGGAAAGCTTTGACTTATTACCTAAAGAAAAAATTAGTGTTGCAAGGTATATGCAGGAATTACTCCCGCACGAGTCTTTCTTACTCAACCCCAATGGAATTGGTAGAAGTAAGTATCTAAAGAGATCAACCTTAGATGATATCGCTCTTCATGACATAGCATCGAGTGTTGATTACCTGAAAAGTAAATACCCACAAAAAAAACTAATTCTCTTTTCACATTCAATGGGTGCTATCACTAGCAAAGCCTACCTTGGCGGTATAACGAAGTGTACCAAAAGGTCCCATTGTTTTGACCCTCAAATAGCAAAAAAAAGGCAGGATAAAATTCATGTTGCAATTTTTTCAGCTGGAAATGTTTGTGTCACCAATGATAAACCAGGAAATATTATTCAAATTCTGACTAAAGCTATTTTCCCCGCAGTACCAGTGGTGAAAAGAATGGGTTTCCTTCCCACAAAACTTTTTAATAAAATTCTTTTTCCAGTCAACAGAAAGGGAAAGAAAAATGTAATTACTCATAATCTTTTTTGGAAGTTTTTATACAACCCTAAAAATGTAAGCAGTAAAGCAAGAAATGCGATCTATAATAAAACAGTAGAAGGAGTAAGCGCTCCTACTATGGCACAGTTTTATTATGGAGCAAAAGATGGGTGCCTCCATACCGAGAAAAGATACGAGTCTTACCAAAAAGGATTATCTTATATAGAGTTACCAATCTTCCAAATGCTTTACACTTTGGATGGTCTCGCACCTCCTGAAGAAACCATTAGAGATGATTTTTCGTATATAGCAACCCCCCAATCTAAAAAATTTCTTCGCATCTACCAAAATCAGGGACACGAAGATTTTATGATGAGTCGCAAATTTCACAAAAATTTGAATCCGTTGCGAAATTTCATTCTCCGGCAAAATTAGAATGAAACCCTCTCCTGCCCTGATTCTATGCCTTCTAAGTCTCTTTAGATCTGTATCATTGTATTCACAGGATATATCCAAACAAAATAATAACTTCTTTCGCATTCAGCTGGAATACCTCGACCTCTCATATCACCTAGAAGATCCGTTATGTCCTCGATTTAATCAAACATACAAATCAAGCTACTCTGAATATAATCAAAAAACGTTCAATGAATTAACTAATTTTATTTTTTATCAAATTTGTCTGGCAAAACAAATACGATTAGAAGAAAACAAGAAATGTTCATTTAAAAACAAATTAAAGGTTGAGGAAAATGTCATCAATTTATACATTCACAACTTCAAAAAAATAATCAATCACAAACCAAATAAAGATTTAGAATCTCTTCCATGGTTTCTCTCATCATGGAGGGACATTAAAGAAATTATAAAAGGCAATAAAGATTGTGATGAATTAACAAAACTTAAACCGAGTAGCCTCGGTTACTACGAGGTTTTGAATCTCATGCCAATCGACACAAAGAATAAACTTATTGGCACACTCAATAAAGAATTTCAGATTAATTATAAAGATAAGTTTCTGTATCAAGAAAAAAAGGAAATGATTAATACGATTAGAGAGCACCAAGAACTTCTGCCTAATTTAAATAAAAACTTTTGGATATCATATATTAGAAAATGTTTTGACTTAAAATTCTCTCAAGATTGCTCTCTATCTTTTAAAAATGATATCAAAATAAAAGCAAATTTAATCCCAATTTCACTCATTCGAGATATTGAGTCTCAAGTGGTCCTAAATCTATTAAAAAAGTATCCAGGTAATCAAATACAAAACTTTGTGTATGCTGAGTCACAGAAGAAATTAAAAGTGATTCTAAATGAAGAAATCATTTTTATCCAAAGTTCATACGCTTCTCTTCCCTCCTTGATTGACCGATATGAAAATCTTGATTATCTCAAAATTCAAAAGATAAAATCTATCAAAATAAAAGGAAAAGAATACTCTCTTAAGTTAATGAAAGCTATTGATGGGTGCATGCCGAATTACCGAGAATTTTCCAAAATAATTTCTTCCAAACAAGAACTAATCGACCAATTAAAAATGTGTCTAAGAAAAATAGATAAAGAAGTTCTCAAGATTGCTACCCAGTCCTTGAGAACTGGAGCTATAAAAGTTAAACTCATAGATACTTTTAGAGGGAATAAAAATTATTATAGTTTTTATCTTAAGAAGAGATTCTATCAAAAGTTAGGCTTTATTTTACCTCAAAAACAAAAGGATTTACACTATATTGAAATTCCTTTTAGTATGGCTGAAATTATAAGATATATCCTTTATACTAAAAATGAATTTTCAGGACCCTTACTAAAGAAACATTTTATTAAATACTCTGATTTACTTTATTAAAACCTCTAAATGTCCTTATTCATTTCATCTACTTTTGCTTTCAAGTCCTCTTTATAATCAATTAGTTTTTGACTTAGATTATCATTGGAAGTGGCAAGTACTTGCAGTGCGAGAATTCCAGCATTCTTAGCTCCATTAATGGCCACTGATGCCACTGGGACCCCTCCAGGCATTTGAACAATAGAAAGAAGTGAATCAATTCCTTCCACTGAGTTGGAAGAATTGATGGGAACACCAATCACTGGTAGTGTCGTTGCAGAGGCTACCATTCCTGGTAAATGAGCTGCTCCTCCTGCTCCCGCAATAATTACCTTAAAACCTTTATCACGTGCACTTTGAGCAAAATCAAGCATTTTTTTAGGAGTTCGATGAGCTGAAATAACTTCAACATAAGTCGGTATCGAAAACTGTTTTAGCACTTCGATTGCTTCTCTCATGACATTCATATCTGAAATTGATCCCATAATGATTGCTACTTCTGTCGATTGTTCCTTCACCATTTACTCCTGTGAATTAATTCCACTGATAATTATTTTATCTTTTATTTCATTTTTTTTATTTTTAAAAAGTTCTTTCTTTCCAATAAAAGTAGCGTGCCCCATCTTTCTTCCTGGCCGAGAATCAGACTTATTATATAAATGAACCTTAATATCTTTATCTAAAGAAGGATCTTTAGATATTTGAACTCTTCCAGATTCTCCAGTGCCTAATAAGTTTACTGTCATACTTTCTTTTCCAGGAGTACTCTCCCCAAGTGATAGCCCTGCAATGGCACGTATATGATTCTCAAATTGCCCTGTGGGGGCACTTTCTATTGTATTGTGGCCAGAATTATGGACGCGAGGGGAAAGTTCATTGACAAAAATCTTCCCGTCTTGATCAATAAAAAACTCAATGGCCAGAACTCCAACATAGTCTAATAACTTCATAACTTTCGTGGTAATATCTTTTATTTGAACAGCTATCTCTGTAACAATATCAGCCGGACTTGATTGATAGTCTAATAAATTCAGATTAGGATCCATCACCATTTCCACCACATCATAAATTTTAATTTCTCCAACCTTTGACCTAACACCAACAACGGCCAATTCTTTCTTAATATTAACTCTGTCTTCAATCACACAATCGCATTGGAGAAACTCTGATGGAATTTCACTTTGACCAGGGATCCAGACACCTTTTCCATCATATCCACCTGTGACTAGTTTGATGACTTTGTTTTTGAGTTGACCCTCATCTATTGTATCTATTTTTCCCACAATAAAGTTACTGGTGGGAATTTTATTTTGTTGCAAAAAACTTTTTTGTAATCCTTTATCTTTTATTAAGGCTAAAGTTTTTGATGAAGGAAGAACTGATATGCCCTTTTCTTCCAAGGATTCCAAGCCCGCGACAGAAGCCGCTTCAATTTCAAAAGTTACAACATCGCAGTTTGATAATTTATCTATGTCACTGATTGAATTAAAGCTTCCTGAAAGAAACGTATCTGCTATTCCATCACAACTTGAACCAGGTTTATCTAATACAACCGAGGAAAAGCCGAGCTTTTTTATCCAGGGAAGCATCATTAAGGCCAATTGCCCGCCTCCACATAGACCTATTTTCTTCATCTTTGTCATTCCAGTTTTTATTTTATGCTTATGCCTTTTGAGAATTCATAGAAAATGAGTTTTCTAAGGTGCTGCATTCAAGTAAGTTTAGAGAGCATTTCATCACTGAAAACTCACGAGAGGTAATTATTTAAAATAATTGTAACCACTTGCAGAAAGATTACATTGAAATTTCATCATCTGGGAAATTTTTATTCACTATTTGCGGCTAAAATTTGTGAGAAATACCTTTAAATTAGTTCCTTCTTTGAGATTTCAAACTATAATTGTCATTAGACTATGAAAGATCTAATTTTACAGATAAAAAACAATCGAAATAAGTCAATTACTATCATTATGATTGTATATATCCTATTTTACTTTATGGCTCAGCACTTTCCTTTAAGAGAAGTAACCATACTTAATCCCGGAATTATAGATTTAAAGATACCTAAAATTCCTGCTTTTATTTTTTTTTATATTCTTTCATACCCTCTAGTATTTATATCATTTGCTCTAATTAGAAAATCAAATGAGCAGTTCGTAAACTTCTCTCTCTCATTTTTACTTGTTAGTTTATGTAGTATTTTTATTTTTTTAATCTTTCCTAATGGCATTCTCAGAAATACCAGTTGGATTCCATTGAGTTCATTTTTCCACACTCCTTTTAAATTATTATGGATTTTAGATAAACCTACAAACTGCTTTCCCAGTTTGCATGTCTCGACCGCGTTTGTTTGTTGCATTTATTTAGGAAAAATTTACGAAAATAAAAAATGGAGTTTGCTCTTTCTCGCTTGCTTAATCACTGTCTCCACCATGATGATCCGTCAACATCTGTTTATCGATGTATTAGGGGGAACAACATTGGCCATTATCAGTTTATTCATCCCCAGGTTTACTCAGAAATATCAATAAAATTAAAGATCTTCAGTAACCTGATAGGTGATTTTAGACGATACCCCAATACCAAGAACAACAAACTTATATTCTATTTTATCTTCAAATACATCCATGGCCACAAAGCCTTGCTTTTTAGCTTTATAGGGAGGCCGCTTCCAAAACCTGGTCCAGCGAAGTTTAGCCCCTGCCCCCGAAACGAATAAGCGTGTTCCCTTCTTTTTCCCCTCATAACTGAGAAAATGATCATGACCTCCAAAAAAGGCATCTACTTTTCCAATAATATTTTTTTTGAGAAATCGTTTTACCTCTCCTTTGGAATTCCCATGGGCACCAGAGCTTTTATAAGGATGATGAGCGAAGGCAAGGATATAAGAGCAGGATTGATTTTTAAACACCGGGTATACTTCTTTTTGCAGCCAATTCGCCTGCTCATCAAAATGATCATTAGTATCTAATGAAACAAAACAAATATTATTTTTGATAAAATAGAAGTACTTCTTTGGAAAGTTAAGCAATGGTTCAGTTGAAGCAACTTCAATCCATGCTCCTATATTTCCTCTGTAATCATGGTTTCCCATGCTTAAGGTCATTTCAACTCCTTTATCAAAAAGGTTTTTAAAGGGCTTAAAAAACTTAGTTTCGATCTGTGGGTCACTGGAGGAGGAAATTCCATCTGGATAAATAATATCCCCGGTAATCAAAACTTCATCACAATTACGCAATTCCATTACTTTCGAAATACGATATTGAATTTCTTGTCCAGTTCCAGTGTCACCAACGATGCAATATCGTCGATTTTGAGCAAAGACTGAAGTGATACTTAAGAAAATAAGTGAACAGATTATATATTTCATCATAACATCCTTGTTCGATTCGAAAAATAATTATGAATAAAATTCTAGCAATTAAAAAAGATGATTCCAATTAAAAAATCGACTTAACTAAGTACTCTCTTTCCTCAGGGCCAATTTCTAAAGAAAAATCATCGTCGGTTTTTAAATTTATTAGAGCTTGTCCAAATGGCGATTCCAAAGTCACACTACAAATTTTTAACCCATTAATTTGAAATGAAGAGGGTGCAGGAGTTGAGCAAAGGAAATAATAAGAAATATTATCAGTCTCATCTTTAAGCTCAACCACACTAAAAACAGAAATTGAGTCATTCTTTACTAATACTTTCTCGTCCAGATTAGACATGATAGCTAAGTCTCGCCTTAACTCTTCAACTCTCTTTTTTTGGGCACCAGCTAAGTAACCCGCTTCGATAGCACGCGTGTCATACTTGCCTTCCTGCTTTAAGTCAGAGGATTGAGAGTAAGATTTTGTGGAAGCCAATGCGTTTGAGGCTTGCTCCAGCTCCTGTTCTAGGTAAGCTATGGTTTCTTGAATCAAATGCTTTTTATGCTGAGTTGTAATCATGTCGAATCATTTATAAAGACGGATCTTTCAACTTCATCAAGACATAGGGCTGAATAATTAAAAAAGAGGCTAATTCCGGTTGAGATTGCTCTTCCCACTCTTTTATATTTTTCTCGGAAGGACGCTCCAACCACTTATTTTCCATCCATTCTTTAACTTGCTTAGCTTCATCTTTTGCTAAAGCCACCCCCACATCTTCCAATGCCAATGAATCATGAAGCATAAACACTGCTCCATTACGATGATGGACTTTAAGCATCTCCCAGTCGCAAGAATTGATCTCTGCTTTAAGTTTTTCTCTCAGCTCCATTATTGATTTCTCTTTATAATATGATGGCCAAACTGAGTTTGAATTGGTTCTGAAACTTGACCGACATCTAAAGCAAAAGCAGCTTTTTCAAACTCAGGGACCATCATCCCTTTTGAAAATTCTCCTAAATTGCCTCCATCTGTTGCTGAACCACACTTGGAGAAGCTTTTTGCCAAATCTGCGAATTCCTCACCATCATTAATTTTTTTAATGATGTCCTCCGCTTCAAACTTTTGATCCACTAAGATATGTTGCGCTGAAATTTTATTGCTCATTTAGATATCTCCAATAATTTCTTATAAAGTTAAAAATCATTTTATCGTTCGTATTAGACATATAAGAATTGACTAAAACTATACTGGGATGATTTGTATTTGCAAAGAAATGATGAAAATTTTTCTCTTGGATTTACTTTGTGAACTTTGACTATTTATTTAGTGCTAAACCCTTGGAAGGGTACTCCTCGATTAACTTAGCTATTTCTTGAATTCTTGTTTGAGGATACTTTCTCTTTTTTACCACTTCACGAAACTTGCGCAAAGATTCTTTGGCCAAGCTTCGAGTGAATCGAGTTACCACCCAATTAGGGATAAGGCCTTTTGGACTGGTAAAAAATATTCCGGTTACCTTAACCAACTTCTTGCCTTTTTTGTTAACTACATATTCTATAGTCATCGATGAGTCACGTAAGTTTGCTCGAACAAATTTATCATTTCGCTTAAGGTATTTGTCACTCGACTTTATGTTTACAAAAACAGACTTATCTTTAGGGTTTACGACGGCGTCGTATTCAAAAGAAAATGTCCGATCAGAAATTAGAAAAGTTGGCATTTTTACTTCATAATACTCAACTCTATTATAGTCAGACTTATCTTTAATGACTTTTGCTTTTCGCAGAGCTGTTAACCATTCAGGTTTATTTTTCGTATCAGAAAGAACGGCTAGAACTTTTTCCATGGATCCATCAATTAAAACTTCGCCTCTAACTGGTACATGCCCACTTTTTAAAGCTGGTGCATCCCAAATTTTAATTTGATCTTCGTTGGCCGTTTGAGTCCATTTTAATTTATCAATCTCACCTGAATACAGGTTACTGATCAACAAAAATAATAAAAGTACCTTAATTTTTAACATTGATTACCAACTCACTCTTTCAATAGATTATAACTCAAATTAAAAAACTTTTATAACAAATTGTAATTATGAAAATTTGTTAAATAAATTCACATTATAAACTTATTATTTCGACTAAAATAATCGGCAAAACTGGAAAATTAGTTAATATTATTTAACAGAGATCCATCCATTTCCCGCCCCTGTGCCGCTGATGCTATTACCCCAACTAGCATCATCACCTGTCCAGTAAGCTCCATTATAGATACCAAATGTAGACCCTTCACCACCTCCAGTGATCGCCCCATCAATACAGCTCGAAGTGTACCAAAATGGTGTCATAAATGAATCACAATCATTGCCAGTATTAACTTGAAAGGATCGCCCTGAACTATTCAGAAAACCAGAAGCTGTTGCCCCTAATTCTTGAGTACAGTTAGTTAAAGACAAAGCAAAGTTAAATTCAGTTAATTCATAATCACAAATAAGGGCATGACTGATATCTTCACCAAAATCATGAGACCACTGATAGCGAATCTTTCCCTCTGGAGATAGATTTTCATAGTGCTCTACTCCAGTGTAGACAATAAAACTCTCCAAATCAGTGCTTATTGGGTTTGAATCATAAATTGGTATCGTGGTTGTGGCCGTGGCCCAATCTAAACCAGTAAAAGGCTTACCGACGCCTCCGCGTAGATTGCTCCATACTAAGGTCCATCCCCCATCATTTTCTTCCATATCACAATAGACTTTAAAGGGGGCCACAGATTCATCAGGCTGAACATTATAGATACCATCCCCAGTTTGTCCATCATAGTATTGGCCGGACCTATAATCAGAGCAACTTTTAGCATACTCACCATTACTATACTCGCGGCCATTATTATCATCACCGACGATAGTTACTTGAGATACGGATATGGTTTCATCTATTTCTGAATTACTACTACCAGACGGCAGATTTTCGGAGGATTTCTCACATACACCTGCATGACAACTCACTTCAACTTCTTTTAATTGAGAGTCTGGATCACAGCTAGTGGAGAAAATTACCACAGCTGCAATTAATGCAAATTTTAGAAAAATGCTTCTCATGATAAAACGTCCTCACCTTCTATTATAAAGCATGATTCGGTGATATGGGCTGAAGTCTAGTAAGTAGCTGAAATAATATTAATACTATTAGACTAAGAACAGTTAGTGTCTTTTTAAGGAGAAAGGATTTGCCAAGATTTTGAGTTATATAAAAAGACTAATTTAACCCTTTTCTAACTGGCCGACTATATTTCTGATCTATTTAATTTCGCTTACATACCACTTTTGAAAACTAAGTATTTCAATAACTAGGAAGATATCAGAACTATAGTCGGCCAGTTTCAACCCTTTTCCTGCCTAAAATCCGCAATAGTAGTAAGAAATGTATCTTTACCTCATAAAGAAAAAACGAAACAATGATCTAATTAGTAGATAGGTATCCTAAGACTAATCTAATTTTAAATCTAATATAAAAGCGCTAAATTCACACAACTTCAAAGGAATCAGAATGAAATTAATTATCGCCTATATACTTACCTCCATTACAGTCTTTGCTGGGCTTGAGTCTCCTTTTGCCTCAAGTGTTGATGGTTTAACCATAAATAACTCACATTATTTAAACGAAGATAAAAGTGTTATCCGAGGACAAGCTCCTAACGGTAAATTTGAAGAATTAATAGAATTTGGAATTACAGACATTCTGATCTTTAAAAATCAAACCAGGGATGAAATTGATCGTGAGATCGATCAAATAAGTTCGACAAACATAAACTACAAGCAAATTGACTTTGTCTGGAGAGATATTAATGACTTTGAAAATGCTTGCCATCAAGTTATTAATGCCATTGATTACATAAAGCAAGTAGAAGTCAGTAGAGGAAAAATATTTTTTCATTGTACAGTAGGAGAAGATCGTACAGGAGTTTTGTCCGGCATTTATGAATTATTAAAAAACCCGAGTAAAAACAAATATGAAATCTTTAATGAGGATATGTGTGAAAGAGGGTATGCCGAGGGAAACCCTCACAAACCAAAATATGTGACAGGGAAAATTCATCAAAGCTTATCTCCATTATTCTTTGCCATGGTTGACTATATTCAATCCCATGGAATTGATTATCACAATATATCTAAAGAGAAATCAAACCTGTGTGGTAATTTAAAAATGAAGAAATTTATTAAGCGAAACTATTACTGCAAATAATATTCACCCTAGATTAAATTCGCTATTAAATATTTCATAATCTCATACAATTCCTAAATGCACCTATTAAAGAACGCTTTTAAAAAGTCATTTCCCCTGGCGATCACAGTCATTCCCTTTGGCATGGTTAAGGGCTCTCTTGCTGCCAGCGGGGACTTAGGACTTATTGAAACCATGGGAATGAGTCTGTTTATTTTTGCCGGTGCCGCTCAATTGGCCATGCTGCAACTGATGATGGAAAACATCCATTTTGTGATGATAATTATTTCCGCGGCTATGATTAACTTTCGCATGATTCTGTACTCTGTGTATTTTTCCGATCGCTTCAAAAAATTACCTTGGTATAAGAAATTAATCTATTCCCATATGATTACTGATCAGTCCTATGCCATTTATCAAAGCAGTGCGAAAACATATGAAGAGAGAGACGACAAATTAAGATTTTATTTTTTTAGCGCTTTTATCTTTTTTCTCTTTTGGCAAACATCTGTCTTTGCTGGTTTTTATTTCGGAAATGCCTTCGCCAATATAAGCGATATGGATTTCATGGTTCCCCTTGTCTTTATCGGAATGCTAGGACCTCATTTAAAACAGCGCTTCGGCACTCTTCTTGCAGCCATCTCTGCTGTCGCTAGTATAATTTTCTACCATCTACCATTAAATATAGGTTTTATTCTGGCCATCTTTCTCACCATTTACTTAGCGGTTATGGTTCAATCAAAAAATAATGGGAGGATTAGTTGTCATGGAAAAGCATAGCTTATTTTGGGTTATTGTCAGCGGCGTTGTTTTACTAACCTTCAGTATAAGATCTTCTTTTATTCTTTTCGGAGATAAAATTAAATTGCCAAATTTTTTAAAACAGGGGCTTCCCTTCTTTACGGTGGCGATTTTTCCTGCCCTTGTCTCACCTGCATTATTTTACTTTAATGGTTCATCTAATATTCTTTTGGGAAAAGAAAGAATTCTTGCTGCTCTGATAGCTCTTTTGATTTCGATTAAAACGGAAAATGTTATTTATACATTAGTGATCGGGTTTCTTTCTCTGAAAGTTCTTCAGCTGATTTAAAAAAATAATTAATTTCGATTTTTAATATTAATTCCCTTAAAAAGTTTTTCCAAAAAGAGTACAAGCCACTTTACCAAAAAAAAGTAAATTGTAAAAACAAGAAGTATAATTCCACCTGAACTATTATGATCAGGTAATGCTCCTCCATAGTAATATCTAATTGAGAGTCCCCCTAAAATATAAGTTAGCAGAAATAAAATTATAAATTTAATAATTTTATAAACAACTCTATATATCCGCTTCATATAGCTTCATACTAGCTCCATTTAAGAAGAACTTTTCCTTTGGCCTGACGAGTTTCAATGAACTCATGAGCTTTTGTTACGTCACTTGCCGCAAATACTTTTCCTACATGGGGTTTATATGTACTACTTTCTAGCTCTTTCATAATATTGATCATCCATCTCTTATCATCAAAGAACTTTAAAGCATTAAAGCCTGAAACTGACTTACTGTTTTGCATGAGTTGAATCAAGTGATAAAAAGGTGTCTGCAAGACTGCTTTCAGCTTTCGCGGTAAACTAGTTTTACCATTATGAATGGTGGCCTGAAGGCCAATACAAGTTAATTGACCAGCTTTATCTAATCGCTTAAACAGATCTTTTACTTTTTTCCCCCCAGTGGAGTTTAAAATGAAATTAAAATTATTTTCGTCACTTTTTTCAAATTCCTCAAATGTATAGGCCTTCGCCCCATAACTTAAAATAAATTCCTTTTTAGCGGGTGTGGAGGTTAAACCAATACACTCAGCACCGAGAGTTTGCGCCATTTGCAAACAAAAAACTCCTACTCCTCCTGTGGCACAATCGATTAAAACTTTATCCCCTCTTCTAACACGTCCGAATTCATTCATGGCCAAATGGGCCGTAATAAAATTCACAGGAGTCGCGGCAGCTTCTTCCATGCTTAAATGACTAGGCTTTTTTACTACCTGCCACTCAGGTACGACTAATTTAGAAACGTAACCACCAAAACGGCTACCGGCCATCACCTCATCTCCCACTTTAAAATCATTCACAGATGAACCCACTTGAGAGATCACACCACTCACTTCATAGCCTGGAATAAAAGGTTTTGGAGGAGCATCAGGATAGAGCCCTAACCTCATCATGATATCGGCGAAATTAATTCCTGAATATTTCACATCAATAAGAACCTCATCATTTTTTAAATCCGTGGAAAATGAATTTTCGGATTTTTGAAGCTGACTAGCACTTCCAAATTGAGAAATGAGTATTTCTGATCGTTCGTTTTGCATAATAATTCCTTTAGTATTGATTTTCTTATAACAAAAAGAAGAGCTCAATAATACTGATATATCCTTGCAGGGTTTTAATTGATCTTACACGAGATAGCGTTTGAGTGAGGAAGATTAATTTGAAAAAGAATCTTCCTCATAATTTATTTTATACTATAGCCGAATTTTCCAATCTGAGTAAATACCCTCAAATCTTGGAGTTACCAATTGAACATACCGATCAAATAGCTCTTTTCGGTTCATATCTTTTTTAGCATGAAGTCTGAGTACCCGAATAGTTTCAAGATAGCACTGAGTTTGGCAAATAGTTTCAGCGTGAACCATAAGCTTACTAAAGCCTTCTTCAACCATCCAGTTCTTAGCATTAAATAACTTAGCGATCTCTGCTGGATTGGCGTAATTCACCTCTGGTTTGAGAGTCTTGACGATTAATGAAGCAAAGTTCTTTTTAAAATCATACTGCAGACCTCTAAAGATTCTGTCCATATCATCGGCTCCATTGATAATTCCTCCAAGAGGATGGGAGTACATCATGGTTTGAAAAAACTTTGAAGGGTTCTTCATGATATTTTTCATGAGATCTTTCATGCACATAAGAGATTGAATTTGACTGGTCCCTTCGTATAGTAAAGGGGCAAAAGAGTCACGATGCCATCTTTCAGCATCGTATTCTTTCATAAATCCATACCCGCCTAAAACTTGAATGGCTTTAGTCGAAAGCATGGTGAAAGTTTCGGAACCATAGTATTTCACAAGTGGTGTTCTTCTCCGAACCCATTTAAGAGAATAGTCATAAATTTCTTCTTCTTCTTTGGTTAACTCACCTGTGTGACGTTTTTTAATATCCAGTTTTTGATACATATCGAAATATTGAATTGTATCCACCATCATGGCCCTAAAACCATCTTTTTCCGTTTCCCAATCTTCAAATTGTCTTTTAAGAAGAGGAAGTTCAATTACAGGTTTCCCAAATTGAGTTCGCGTTTCAGCATATTCTCGAGCATAGGCCATACAAGCCTCAATTGCACCAAGACACTGAAGCCCCACAGATATTCTAGCTTCGTTCATCAGATGCAGCATATATTGAAAGCCTTCGCTTTCTTCTCCAACTAATTTTCCTATACTGTCTTCGTAAAGAACTTCACATGTAAAGGAACCGTGAAAACCTAGTTTCTCTTCGTTCTTAACCACTTCAAAGTTATTTCCTTCTTTACCTGCATGATCTTGTTCCACCATGAAGAGCGAAATACCTTCCAATCCAGGTTTGTCGCCTTTAACTCGGGCTAAAACAAAACCAATTCCACCACCACCATTGGTAATGAATATTTTTGAACCATTTAATTTATACAGCTTTTCTTCACCCTCAATTTTCTCAGCTGTGGTTGATAAGCTTCCCACATCAGAGCCTGCACCAGGTTCGGTTAAGTTCATGGATCCACTAATATCACCATTAACAATGAGAGGAATTAAGCGGTCTTTATCCTTGTCTTCGCAAAAACGCTCGATCATGTCTAAAATTGAGCTGTAAAAGCCAATTTGCGTCGCAGCTGCAATATCTGCTCTGCACATATAAATAAATCCAAACATATACACAGAAGCTGGCAATCCCATTCCTCCATGTTTTTGTTCGCCCAGCATGCCGAAAATGGCCAACTCTTTGGCTTGATCATAGATCTTCTGCAGTGTTTCTGAAGGAACTGTTCTTCCCTCTTTTACAATACCTGCCCCTTCTTCATCTAGCTTTCGAGCTAATGGAGCAAGCGATTCCCCTGCCCAATCACCAACAGCAGAAGCAATATCTTCAAAAAAATCAATTAAATCTTCTTTTGATTCGATTCCATCAGCAGTGGGAAATTCTTTATAGTAGAGATCGATCACTTGGTCCCAATCAACCGCGTTTCTGAATAACCATTTATAATCTTTAAAATCGTCGTGAAAATTCATAACATCCTTCCTTTTTTACCAGATTCAGTCATATAGTCATTAATTTTGAGTTTCTCTATTTATAAAACTCAAATAACAACTTGTATATTGCAACTAAGAAATCAACATACTTAAATTCTTAGTCGGTTACAATATATTTACCCAAAGTGTGTGTAGAAACAATATACATCAAAAAAAAACACTTGTTAAAAATCAAATCACAATTTATTTTCTTAAAGCTTACACACCAAGGAGTCACGAATGATACGTAATTTATTCACACTAACCCTAGTATTGGTCTTTGCGGCCTGTTCTGGAAATAAAAAAGAGACCACTGTAGAGGAAAATGCTGAAGGTATTGAAGTTGCTGACTACACTCCTCCAACAGATGAAATTGCCACTGAAGAAGTAGATCAAACTGCAGAAAGTACAGAAGAAGTTATGACAGATGACGCAACTGAAACAACCGATGTTGCTGCAACTGGTGAAGAAAAAGAATATACTGTGATAAAAGGTGATACTTTAATGCTCATCTCATTCAAAATCTTTGGAAAGTACGAAAGATGGAGAGAGATTCTAGAAAGCAATAAAGATGTGATCGTTGATCAGTCTAACTTACAACCTGGAACTACTTTAACTTATGTTTTAACTGAGCCAGTACCTGCTTGGAATCCAGAGGGAAATCCATATTTAATTAAAGAAAATGACACACTAGGAATTATTTCTGACAATGTTTACCAAACACCAAAATATTGGAAAGAGATTTGGCAAAATAATAAGCCATTGATTAAAGATCCAAACGTAATTTTCGCTGGATTTACAATCTATACACCGATTATCAATGTTCCCCAATCAGCTGCTGTAACAACTCCAGCACCAACCACTGAAACAGAAACAGAGGCAGCGACGACAACTCCTTCTGAAGAATCTGAAGCTACTGAAGCTACAAATTAATTAAATATAATATTTTAAATATCCGGTCATCTCTCCATGAAATGGCCGGTTCTTTTTTTTTCTTACACCAATTACCCAATATAATTTTACGAAAGACACCATAAAGTGCTAATCTTTTTCTTTTTGAAAGGGAGTTCAAATGAAAAAATTAATGTTAATATTGTCCTTTGTGGGTGTTTTATTCTCTTCTCACGCTCACTCACCCACTAGTTTTTATTGTGAAGCCTCTGCCATTTTAAAGATGGACTTCTTTGGTGAAATCAATCAAGGAAAATTGAAATCAGACTTAAATGTCATCATTGAAGGATCTTTATTTGTGGTTGAAAACCAAAATGTAGCTACCTTTACTTTAAATAAAAATAAAGATGATGGATCAATAAGCCTAGCCTTCAAAACCTTCGAAAAAGAAAATAAGTATTGGATTGATCTTGATACTGTTAAAGGTATTGGCAATGTAAAGACTGATTATCGAGGGATTACCCTAGATGATGACGTTTATTGTCGGTTTAACTAATTTGTACCACTTTTTAGATCTACAATTAAATAAACTCTTAAATTGTCCCCACGCCTATAACTTGCGCCAATTATTTTTATCATTGATGATAAAATAATAATTATGTAAGTTAACATAATTATTAAAAGTACACCTTCCGCGCCCTAATCCCTCTTATACTCAGTAATGAGAGAGAGAAATATATAATCTTTATGAGATTAGTTTAATAAATCCGCAAAATCTTCAAGGATTGAAGACCCATTTTCAAAACTCATCAAATAGCGGATATTAAAAACTGATTATTGACCAGCGCCCCTTTTTTGCTTTTCAATAATCAGTTTTTTTTTTATTTTTAATTCAAGCTTACACTCATGTTTGCCTTCTTCCCCCCTCATCGATATAATTTTTTCTTTTAATTAGAAAGGTATTTCATGGACCAGAAACATTCATTTAAAGAGCTCTTAATTTCACTCAAAAAAAAGAAGTTTTTTGTAATTTTAATGTTTGGGATTTCAGCGGGACTTCCTCTCATGTTGGTTGCCTCTACCGTAAAGATTTGGTTAAGACGTGAAGACCTTGATTTAAAGTCTATCAGTTATATTTCTTGGTTAATGATTCCTTGGTCAATTAATTTCTTGTGGGCCCCTCTTTTGGATAATTTTTTCGTAAAAAAATTAGGTCGACGAAAAAGTTGGATAATTTTAGCACAACTAGGGTTAGGACTCTCTCTTTTTGCTATATCCACCAGCAATCCTCATTCAAGTTTAACCTTTCTATGCTTAAGCGCTTTAGCCATTGCCATCTTTAGTGCGACCCAGGATGTGGCCATCGATGCTTACCGACGAGAAATCATGCGTGATGATGAACAGGGCATCGGTGCCTCTTTATATGTCTATGGTTATCGAGTTGGAATGCTTGTGGCTTCAGGATTTGGCTTATGGATTGTCGACCCTGAGACTTGGAACTTTAGTTTTAATCAAATGTTTTTTCTCATGGGTTGTCTTTGTATTTTTATGATTCTGATTTCCATGTGGGCAAATGAGCCGGAAGCAGTAAAAGATGGCTCGGTTAAAAATTTTACGACTATTGTTATAGACCCCTTTAAAGAGTTTCTCTCTCGAAAATTAGCCTTTACCGTCTTATTTTTTGTGGTTCTGTTTAAATTTGGGGATGGTGTGGCAAGTTCTCTCTATAGTACATTTTATGTTGATATGGGATTTACTAATAAAATAATCGCTGAAGTAACGAAGGGAATTGGTTTTGCTTCTACCATGGCAGGACTGGCCGTGGGAGCATCTATCATTTATATAATGGGTATCTTTCGCTGTCTCATCATTTTTGGACTCTTCCAAGCCATGTCCACCGCATTCTTTGCTATGCTCCCTATCATTGGGGCTAGTTGGTGGGGACTCGCCGCTATCGTTGCCTTTGAGGACTTCTCTTCCGGGTTGGGTACCACGGCCATGGTTTCTTTTCTCTCCGTCATGGCAAATCGGCGCTACACGGCCACACAATATGCACTTTTAGCTTCATTGGCCGCCATCGGAAGAACCTTCTTCTCCGGTTTTGCAGGTCACTTAATAGACTTTTTTAAATCCTTAGGAGTAGGTATGGAAGAGCAAGCACAACTAATGCTGGGCTATCAGTACTTTTTTGTATTCTGTGGTTTATTGGCCATCCCAGGATTAATTCTGGCCATTAAAATTATCCGCAATGAGAAACATATTAATCAGCACTTAAAACCTAAGGAAATGCTTGAGGTTGAAGCAGATTAAAACTTCATTACAACCTTTCCTCCAAATTCAGTTCCGTGGTATTCAGAACCAAATACATCGTCTGTTAACCTGAAGTTAAAAAAGAATATTCCCTTCTCTTGTTGTGAACACATTGGAATATCTTTTGGCTCGATCTGGATTCTGTACTTGCGATGTACATCATTTCTTTCATATTCTGTAACAATGGCATTTGTTGGATTATCGATAACTGATATAACCCTTCCAAGAGCGTTAGACAGCTGAAGTAAACGAATAGAATAAGGTCGATTATTATACCGAGAGCGGTCTGAGTAAACAGGAACTGACACTTCAATATTTAAAGGTCCCTTGCAGGAGTAGGCATTTGGCCATACCTTTTCCACTGGATTTGCAGTCGCTTCTTTCATTGAATAATTATCAACTTCATCATCCTTAGAGTGCTCATAATCTCCTACAAAGCCATTATAAAGATCACCATTACTAACTTGTCCACGAAAATGAGAAAGTGTTAGAAGGCCAGCGCGTTCATTTTCTAAATGATAGTCCATTACTTCAACTTGTTGAGGGGTAAATGAACTCGTGAATGGAGTACTATAACCCATAAAGTTATGATACATTTCATATTCGCCTTCACCACAAGGCTGGGGAGTTCCACCTACTGCCATCAATTGATCATTAGTAAAGTATTCTTTCTCCCCATTAGTTCGAGGAGTATCTAATAATCCATCATCCATGGCACAACCATCGTTGTGATCATAAATTTTCGATTTAGCGTGGGTATGAAACAATCCAAAATAGTGGCCAAACTCGTGATGAATAACTTTCCCACGATAATACTCTCCGGTATTTGCCATTCTATCAGGGAGAAGCGCTTGGGTATTAACCCAAACTCCATCATGGATACGGTAGTCATAATCTTCATTTGTCCAATTATAATAACTCTCGGGAAAGCTTGCCGAACCTAATAATTTAAAGCCACCTTCGTAGACATGGTCTCGATCATTACTGATCCAAATATTTAAATAAGTCTTTGTGTCCCAAGCGTTAAGACCACCTAGCTCCCATCTTTTAATCGCTCGACGTCCAAGCCAAAATTCATCCATATATCTCACTTCAACTCCAGAAGTTGGCGTGGCCTTATCCGGTCTATCTTCATCAATTTTTAGTTTGGCTAATGAAAATTCTATATTAGGAGCTGCATTCAAATCAACCCAATCATTGAAAAGAGTGTGTGGATTAGTAGGAATATAGCCGTCCATGTAAAGAGAGAAATAATCAGTTGAATTAAAATATTTATTTAAATCATCAAGTATATCATTGGACATTTCAACTAGGTCTCTATCCTGGTCCGCAAATTCTTCTTTATCTACAACATAATGAAAAACCACTGCAATTCTTTTATTTTCAGAGTTACGGGCCATCACAAAATTATTTGGAGACGTTAAAACAGTCTCCTCAGCCTCTACTTTTTGAATTATTTCTTGATAAGTTTGCACAATATCGAGCAATTTATGTTGGTATTTCACTAAAGAGTAACAACCTAAATTAATTGAAATTCTGGCCGCTCCGATACAAGATTCATTAATTTTTGAATCTAAATTGTAGTAAGCATCTTCGAATAAAATGAATGGTTCAGGATAATTTTTTAAAAAAGAAAAATCATTAGCTCTAATATTCCCTTCGTGATCAGCAACATAATCATAAAAATCCCAACCAGTTGTATTAATACTTAGTAAGAGATTTTCAATGTCAGTGTTGGAAGAAGAAACCAATAACGTCTCCGACTCTACGACTAAATAATAAAGTTCCTCTTGCAAAATTCTCAAAAATTTTAATTTATTCTCTGAATCGTATTTTAAATTTATTGATGTGCCATTTGAGACTTCATGCTTTATCCGAATAAGCTCTTTAATGGCACTAAGATCATCTTTTTTCTTTAACTCTTTAATTTTTTCAGCGTCCGCAATCGGATCCAATTGGCTAATTTTAGGATTAAAGTGCCCACATTCCATTTGAGCTAGTATTGAATGAGAAAGGAAAATTAGGAACAAATAAGTGAAAACCATACGGTTAGTAACGTAGTTTGACTTCATAGCATACTCTTTTTTACAATATTTTTTTTAAATGGGTAGGTGCATACTGAACTAGGGCTAAGTTAATTCAAGAATTCTTTGCATAGGTTAGGAATTTTTATCTAGTTAAGTAACTTTTAACCTGCAAATGTTAGAATTTAAATTTTGTTCGTCATAAAGTCATGAAACTTCAACCTATTAGCCTGATAGAATATGACATCTCATTTGTATAGAAGAATTCCTAAAAGTTTATAGACACATCTTTTCAAAAGTTGCCACTGGTTTATCTTTACCATTCTTATATGTATGCCCGCCTAAGATTCCTAAACAACCATCAGTATTAATCACTTGGGAGAAACCTTTTTCTTCAACCAGATAGCGTCCAGTATGGCTCCAACTTAAAGTTTTAAAATCAAATTGAAAAATATGGGGGACATACTTATAATTCCATTTGCCAATTTTAAACATTCCACCGAACATAAAGCCTTTATCTTTAACAATTCCAGCTGCCGGAGCAAAAGTTGCAAAAGGTATTTTAGGCATATCTGTAAAAGAAAGTGACTCAGTATCGAAAGCAGTAAAATCATCTAACAAACTAAAGTGTGATCCCCCTTCTGATATTCCTCCAACTAAATAGATTATTTGATCTTTAACAAAAGCACTGAAAGCCCTTCTTTTTTTAGGTAATTTAGTTTCAAGTGTTTCCCACTTTAATGTGGTTAAATCGAAAACATCAATCTCACCATGAAATGTTCCATCAATATCATCCTCAAATTTTGGTGTCGCGTCCCACCCTCCAAGAAGATAAACTTTATTCCCTACTTTTTGTGCGACATTTGATGATCGACGCCGAGGCATTTCATTTAATTCATCCCAAGAGTTAGTTTTAATATTATATCTTTCCACTACACTCAATGACTTCCAAGCTGGTTTAGTTGAAGCATTATAGGCAAATCCTCCGAACACGTATAAATAATCCCCTTCGGCCACAACTTGAAAACCATGTGAGGCATACTTCTTTGGCTCGAGCTCAAGCCACCTTTTTCTTTTCACATCATAGGCAGTTAACCTATTTGAAAAAGACTCTGGTGGGTAAGTATGCTCAGGACCTTGGTGTCCCCCTACCACATAAATTATTTTTTTATGCTCAATTGTTCCAAATGAAGAACGTGACTCTCCAGGCATTGAAGGCATCTGGTCCATTTCGATAGAAGAGTTTCCAGAAAATTGAGGAGCATAGACAGAACCTATTTCACTTTTTAAAAGTAAAACTTCTTTAAATTCTTTTTTCATCCAAGATGTTTTTTCTTGCACATATATAGCAAATTTATTTTTTTCTTCTCGATCGGATGTGTAAACTAAATCACCATTTGCCTTAAATGTAGGTGAAAAGTCTTGGGCCAAATGATTCGTCACCTGACGTTTTTCCTTATTGATAAGATCAAATACCATGACATTCCAATTTCCCTGCTCATCTTTTTGTGTATAAGCCACAAATTTTTCATCCTTAGACAAAGCTGGGGACATACCAAAATCAATCACTTCTTCAGTTTTTTTAAGAAGATCTAATAAGATAATTTCTTTTTTATCTCCATTTTTTTGATAAATCATTTTCTCGCCTGATTGAAAGGGACGTGGAAAATAACTACTTAACTCATCAGTAATGAAATTAACTTTAGGCATACCTTTTACTTTTCGAGATGGGTTCACCCAGGCAATACGATTTATCTCTCCCTCTTTTAAAGAAAAAAATAGTTTGCTTCCCTTATTCGAAAAAGCCGGATGTAAAACAAAACCTTTAGGAGTTAAACGTTTGCGACTTCTCCGTTTCAAATCATAGCGCATTAACTGAAGTGAGTTTTGGTCCTTACCATAAATATAAGCGACTTGATTTCCGTCTTCAGAAATAGTTGGGTACAAGTGCCAATAGCTTCCTCTAGATAAATCCTTTTTTTCTTTTCCTTCTTCTAACAAAAATATTTTTTTACTGTCTTGATCTTCTTGCATATACACCATCCGCTCCTGCGAATAACCGGCAGAGAAAATAAACAAACTCAAATAAGCTAAAACTTTTGGTGCGTGTAGCATGAAGTCCCCCTAAATAATAAATTTCAAGTGAGGGTATTGTAGGTGGCCTAGAGTGATTTTTCAATCCTTTATCTCTAAAATAGATCACTCTCTTTTTTTTAATTAGTAGCGATTTTAAGCAATGCTTTATCAATTTAAATGCAATACTGGAAAATAAAACTCTAATAATGATTATAAAGCTTAGGCTAAAAGGTAAAACCACTTACCCATAGAAATGAAACTGTGTGTTATCAGCTACTAAATTTTAGTTTCTCACCCTCATATTTACCATTCGGTAAGTTTGGTTTCATATTGCGAACAAACTCTATGACATATCAGGCAGTTATATTACTGTCTAAAAATTCTACATAAAAATTTTATTGTCTTTCGTTAAGCAAAATCAATTTCGTGTCATAATTTTTTAGTAATTAATCCCAAAATTGAGCTTAGTTACAAAAAAAGTGAGGAGACCAAATGAACCAATTACGACCAACTGTGAATCAGCTACAATTTCTTTTTGAAGTTCCCTTTGAACTAGACTGGCAATCTCTAAGTAATGCAATGACATTAAAGAAAGTTCCTAGGAATCGACCCATTCGTTTAGGGCCGAAACAAGGAGCAATTGTCTATCATGGCGCCTTTAAAACCATTTTTCAGGGAAATGTATATGATTTTACTGGAACGAAAGGAATATTATTAAGTGTTGATGAAGCCTTCCTTCATACAGAATCTCGCGAGGAATTTATTACTTTAGAAGATTCAATATTATTTGTTTTTGATTTCCCAGAATTGGAGCGAACTATTTATAATCTTTCAAATGGTGCTCTCTTCATGTCCCTATTATTTAAAAAATACTTTATCCGTAAGTATTATAAGGAAAGATTTTATTTTATGACTCCTCAGGAACGGTTTCTTAATTTCCAAAACTTCATTGAAGTTCCTATGCATTTAATTTCACAAAAAGATATTGCTGAATACATTGGAATTTCTCCACAGAGTTTGTCACGCTTAAAACGAAAAATGAATGACTCAAATGAGGCAACAGATATTTTAGCCATTTAGTCTAAGATAGCATTATTCATTTATAAAACGATCAATAATATCTTTCCTCATATTTAAGGGAATACGATGGCCTGTATTAAAACTTTTAAGCCTAGTGACCCTTTGACTAGACTCTAGTCTTGATTCAAAGAAAGATTTAACTTGAGAAAAAGGAATTTTTTTATCTTGCTTGCCATGAAGGATTAGCATGTCTGCCTTTATACTGTCTGGCTTAATACTTCTCATCTCAAATTCTTTTTTGATAGGATTCATTTCTTTTATAAGGATTTTCTTCAAGAGAGAGTCCTGATTATATTCATAAGTTTTCTTTAGATCATAGGACGTAGAAATGAGGACTAACTTCTTTACTTCATTTCGGCGGGAAGCAATTCTGCCAGCAACAATTCCTCCGCGGCTTACTCCTTGGATATTCAAGTTGTTGCTATCGGCCCAACCTTTGTTTAAAAGAAAATCGATCACTCCTTCAACTGCATCCTGAGAATATGGGCCTGAAAAATCACTTTTCCCAGTGCTCCCTCCATAACCAGGAAGTGAAATGGCCACGGCCAGAAAACCTTTATCCTGCCAACGAGTTAGTTCGTTCCAATCTAAATAAACTTCGCCACCAGTCTTTTTTTCTTGATGTCCATGCAGGAATATAATTGTTTTTTTAGGACGTTTATAACAATCACTTTTGGTGTAAAACTCTACCTTTTCTTCAGAATTTGTTGGATGAGGAATAAATAATCTACGATAAATATTGGTACTCGTTGATTCAACCATTTCAGAAGAAGAGCAAGCTGAGAAAAAAAGAGTCAAA
>JAOHMI010000026.1 GCA_028101965.1 Bacteriovoracaceae bacterium | reverse complement strand
TTTTCCATGAAATTCCATTATATTTTTTTTGGGGATTGTCTTAGAGCCACCGCGGGCTATGATTAAGGCCAAAGTAGACATCTAACTTCCTAATGGTGATGGTGGTTATGGTCATTGTCTGAACATGATAGACCACTCATTTTATTTTTTAGTAAATTTTCTATAGTATCTAAAGCCAATTTAAAACCTTCTCCTTGGTTTAAATGCCCTTGCCAGATTTCGGGGATGAACCCAACATCTAATTGATGGAGCAAATGAAAGAGATGGTCAAAATCAAGGTTTCCTGACCCAAGTTGGAGACCCTCTTGAGTGGTTCCTTTGCCATCTGAAATATGCAAGTAGTGAATATGATCCATGATGGATTTTGAAAAATCTTTTAGATGAATATTTGCATAATTACAATATAGTTGCGCATGGGACAGATCGTAACAGACTCCCCATTTCATTTCTTGAGCAAATTGAGCTATTTCTTTAGGATCAAGGAAAACTGTATTGTGCCACTGTCCACCAAAATACCAAGGATAAGGAGGCATATTTTCAACCAAGACTCTAAGGCCTTCGCTATTTAAACTAAGTAAATTTTTTTGTAATAATTTATATTGAGATGTTTTATCAGTGCTTACTGGTCTTGATTTAAAATGCCCACCTGGGTGTACCACCACTCGTGGCCCCTGGTTTTGATCTATCCCTTGAAACTTGGGTGCTAGGGCCCGTGCTAGTTCAAAAGTTTTGCCCAGCATATCTAAACTCATCTCAGTTATATTTTTATCCGGAGAAGTGAAATCGATTAATTCATCGTTGAAATATTCTGGCGCATGAACAACAAGATCTTGTTTATAGAATTCTTGGGAGAGTTTGAGTTTTGTGGCATCAAAATTAACTAGATCTCTCCAGGTCAGATGAATTTCCACTAAGTCAGGTCGAAGGGATAAAAACTCTTCAAAATCATTTAATCTTCCAACTATTCCCCATGTGCGAGGGATTTCGTATCTATGTGAATTATCATTTAAGTTCTTATCAATATGCTTGGGGAAGATATATTCATCTTCTTTTACATCACGATTAAGTGTTTTCCCAATATAGTTTTCAAGTTCGATTGGACTAATACCTTTAGCCGGAGTCTTGGAGATTAAACAATTCTCAGTTAAAATATGGCCATTATTAAAATTCTCACTAAAAACAAGAGATTTTCCTAGTGAGAGACGGTTATTCTGCTCTCCTTGATTAAAGACTTTTTCTTCTTTTCCTAAGGATGATTCAATTTCCCGAATGGATTTAACCATTTCTTTAAATTCACTTGGTGATAGGGAAGAGCTATGATCTGGTCCATCTCCATCGATATCAAATGTAATATGTCTTTCAACTATTTTTGCACCCACTGCAATCGCAGCTAAGGTTGCAGCGAAACCTCTTTCATGGCCAGAGTAGCCCACAGGTTTTTTAGCGATTTTCCCCAATTCAGGGATGAACTTTAAATTGATATCCTGAAAAGATGCAGGGTAGGTGCTATTGCAATGAAGTAAGGCAAAGTCTGCTTTATAATCATGTAAATAATTAACAACCGTAATAATTTCTTCTTTCGAGCTCATTCCTGTGGATAGAATCATGGGTTTATTAAAAGAGCTTACTTTTTTAATTAAAGGCAAATTTGAAAAATCAGGGGATCCTATTTTAAATAAACTACAATCTAAATCATAGAGGAAGTCAGCAGACTTATTATCAAAGGGAGTGGCAAAAAAAAGCACACCAATTTCCTCGCAATATTTTTTAATTTCTTTAATCTGATCAAAGGTTAGATGAGCTTTTTTTAATTCATGGAGCAAATATTGTGTTCCGTGCTCTGCTTTTAAAGGGTCAGCTAAAACTTCTTTTGTATATATAGATGCAAGGTCTCTAACTTGTACTTTTACACTATCAGCTCCCGAATCGTAGGCTGCCTTACAAAGTTTTTTTGCTGTTTCAATATCACCATTGTGATTAATCCCAACTTCAGCGATTACATGGACTCTATCTAAGTTAATCAATTGGATCCTTTTCTTTTTTCTTTTTCATGTTTAATTAAAATATCAAGCATTTCTTCAAAACTTTTCTCAGGTTCCCAGTTCAATTCTCGTTTTGCCTTTTCAGAAGAACCTAAAACCAAAGGTCTTTCATTGTTTCGCACTAAACTTTGATTTATTTTTAAATGGTCTTGGTAGGATAGTCCTAATTTGGAAAAGACATAATCAACTAGCTCCCTCACTGAATAGTCCTTTCCTGAACAGATGTTATAATCTGTTGGGTTATCTGCTTGTAAGCTAAGATGCATGGCTTTTATGTAGTCTCCTGAAAATCCCCAGTCTCGCCGGATATCTAGATTGCCCAAATGAATTTTATTAATTATTTTTTCTTTAATATCAAAAGCGATAGAGACGACTTTTTTACTTAAAAAATCATCATGCCTTAGAGGTGACTCATGATTAAAAAGGACTCCATTAACACAATAAAGATTATAGTTTTGACGAAAAGCTGAAACCATAAAGTGAGCATAGGCTTTAGCGCAACCGTATGGGTTGACTGGTCCAATAGGAGAGCTCTCGGTAAGAGCTAAGTTGGACTGAGCATAAATCTCGCTGGAAGAGGCTTGGAAAAACCGAGGTTTGTTGCCAGACATTTGATTAATAGCATTTAAAATATTAGTAGGGAGCATTGCCGATGCTTTCCAGGTTTCATCTTGAATAATCCAAGATTTTCCCACATACGTTTGGCCGGCCAGATTATAGAACTCAAGAGGTTTGTGCTTTTGCAGAATATTTAAAATATGCTCTTGAGAGTAGTCAGTTTCGATATATGACAAGTTTGCGTTTTGAATTTTATCTGAAAAGTTATGAATGTTTCTGGTTAGTCCTACAACACTATAGCCTAGTTGCAACAGGTGATTGGTTAGATATTGTCCGTCTTGTCCAGAGGCTCCAGAAATAAGAGCTGTTTTTTGCTCCGCCATAAAATGTTTCCTAGGCTGTATAAAAGGCAGAATCATATCAACTTAATCCAAAATTGTCGATTTCTTGCTCTTGGATTGGGGTGGAAAATACACTATAATTTTCCTTTTTAACCAAAGCATAAGAACCGTATGGCAAAAAAACTTTTTGATATCATTTTGGCCCTCTTGATCGGGTTAATTATTTCTCCAATCTTTCTATTAATCTATTTATTTATTTTTATTGTTGATAAAGGTCCAGCGTTATATTGGTCAAAGCGTGTGGGGAAAGATAATAAGTTATTTCTCATGCCTAAATTTAAAACCATGAAGAGCACCACCCCTCAAATCGCTACTCATTTACTGGAAAATCCACAAAGTTATCTAATTTTTGGCGGAAAGTTACTGCGTAAAGCCAGCCTAGATGAGATCCCTCAATTGTGGAGCATACTTAAAGGTGACATGAGCTTTGTTGGGCCACGGCCAGCACTATTTAATCAAGATGACTTAATAGAGCTCCGTTCTAAAAAAGGGATTCATCATCTGACACCAGGGCTTACTGGTTTAGCTCAAATTAATGGAAGAGATGAAATATCCATTGAAGAAAAGGTAAAATTGGATGAAGAATATTTGAAGAATTCATCTTTTTTTTATGATTTAAAGATTATTTTTCAAACTGGTGTGCGAGTGTTGAATCAAAAAGATATTTCCCATTAATGGTAAGTTTGGTACCAAGATTGGAACATCAAAACATCCCATAGGTCATATTGAAAATCGCCTTGTCCTTGTTGATGTTTTTTCCATGTTTCTTGAATTAATTTGTTATTCAAGAGACCTTGATTCTTAATTTTTGCAGGATCAAGTAAATCCATTGACCAGTCTTTGAGATCAGACTTCAACATAGATCCAATAGGAATTCCAAATCCACTTTTAGGTCTTTCAATTAATTCACGGGGGACATATTTGTACAAAATTTGTCTTAATAAATATTTTTGTGAATTATTTTTTATTTTTAAAGACATTGGAATAGAAAGTGCATATTCAACCACCCTCTGGTCTAAAAGAGGAATCCTTGTTTCTAAGCTACATCCCATGGCCGCACGATCCACCTTTACAAGAATATCATCCATTAAATAATTGGTGATATCTTTAAACATCATGAGGGGAACTGGATCTATTTCATTGGGAAGGTTTTGGAAATTGGCTAATCTTCGCGGCGCTAAATCTCCTAACACTAATTTTTGATGACTAATATTCCAGTGAGATATAAGGCTATCATAGCACTCCTCAATAGTTTGAGAGTTAAATAGATTGAGAATTTTTTGATATTTATTTCCAGGATTTTTAACCCTGAGGTTTTTAGGGAGAGCATTCGAAAGAATCAAATAAATTTGGTTAAATAATTCAGGTGAAATTATTTTACCTGAATGGGAGAATGGCCGTCGCATGAAATTGGGGATGGATGAGACTTTGTTAAAAATTTTGGTGGTCCATCGATACCGATTATACCCTGCAAAAAGCTCATCCCCTCCATCTCCAGATAGACAAACCGTAACATCTTTTTTGGCCAGTCTTGAAACGATATGAGTTGGGATCTGAGAAGAATCAGAGAAGGGCTCATCGTATAGATGGGGAATAGAAGGAATAATATCTATGGCATCTCTTCCACTAACATACAGTTCGTGATGCTCTGTCCCTAAATGTCTCGCGACTTCTTTAGCGTAGCCGGCTTCATTATAATCTTTCTCGTTAAATCCAATTGAGAAGGTTTTATTGGGAGAAGCCGAGATATTTTGCATTATGGCCACGACTAAAGAAGAATCCACTCCGCCAGATAAAAACGCCCCATAAGGAACATCGGGTTGCATTTGTTCAGAGATCACTTCTGTAATTCTAGATTCAAGTTCATCGCGGACTTGATTTTCAGATAGTTTTTCTAAGTTTAGATAACTTTTTTGATCAAAGCAATTAATCGCTTTCCAATAAAGTTGTGGAGAGTTAAAGGGACAGAATTGATCCCGGTTAATCAAGTTTTCTTCTGTAAGCACTATATAACTGCCAGGGTTTAATTTGTAGATTCCTTGGTAAATGGAGTAAGGAGTCGGTATACAATTATACTTGAAGTATAGACTGAGAGCTGTTTGATCAATATTTTTGGAAAATGAAGGTATCTTCATGATTGGTTTTAACTCAGAACTGAAGATAAACTGACCTCGATCCCAGCCATAGTATAGTGGTTTTTGACCTAATCGGTCTCGACATAAAATAAGCTGTTTCTCTAAATGATCCCACAAGGCGAAGGCAAACATTCCTTTGCATTTCTTGAGTGTTTCATTCAGACCCCATAGTTCGATGCAAGTTAAGAGAACTTCTGTATCTGAGTTTCCTCTGAAGACACAGTTTTGTTTTTCTAACTCTTGGCGTAGCTTTTTAAAGTTATAGATTTCTCCATTAAATACAATAGTATATCTTTTGCTTGAGGAGTTCATTGGCTGGGCGCCATGTTTGGATAAGTCTTGTACAGCAAGTCTTTGATGAACAAAACCCAGAGGTATATCGCTGTGAATCCAAGTTTGTGAATCGTCAGGACCACGATGATTAAGGGACTGACCCATGGAATGAAGAAGAGTTTGAAAATCAGATTTATTCGAAGCTAATTTGGCTGAAAAAACTCCAGCAATACCGCACATTTTTTGATCCTTAATAAGTCGCTTTTTAGCTATATTGCACGGTAAAATGAGCCATGTCATCTTTTCTTTCCCCTTGTCGAAACATTGGTGCATTGCTATGGTTTCTCTTTAAATTGTTTCATTGAAAAAAAGGCTTTTATGCTTGATCAAAGTACAATTCGTGCTGCAAATAGTGATGAGCACAGACTTAAACTTTTTAAGAAAAAATTATCCATCTGGAGAGTCTTCAGCTCTGATGAAATTAAAACCTTGTGGGGATTTCTCAAAGTTCATCTATATTTACTATTAACATTAATTGTTTTTTCCTTTTTTATCGCGTTGATGGAGGGCTCGAAATCTGTTTTTGCTGTAGGGCTTATTCGTGGTTTAACTGTTTCTCAAGAGCAAAGTCTTCAATTATTTCAATTTACAATTTTAGGATCAAAAGTTGATCTTTCGCCATTTCTTCAAATTGAAACTAAAAAAGATGCTCTGTTTTTTATCTTTGTCACTTTGCTTGGGATATCTTTGACATTATCTTTAGTTCGCTGGTTTTACATGTGGCTGGCCCAAAGGGTTCGCTTGACCTTACTCCGAGACGTTCGTCAGCGAATCATTGAAACTATTTTTATGCTTGATATGGATTATTTTAATCAAGCAAAAAGTGGGGAGCTCATGTTTTTAATGAATGCAGAAAGCTCTCGTTTTAGTAATATCATCATCTATTTTGCAAATTTTATTAGCTATGGGGCGCAAGTTGCAATTTATCTCCTCATTCTTCTATTTTTGCATCCCACCCTAACTGGTGTGGTATTTCTTTTTGGAATCCTTTATTATTTTGCTCATATCCCCATTGATATGAAGTTAAAGCGAACTAGTTGGCGAGTGAACTTAGACCGAAATAATTTATCTCAACTTTTTCATCAAATTATTTATGGAATTAAGATGATTAAACTTGGTGGATTAGAGGAAAGAGAGTTTAATTCTTATCTCAAAAAGCACAAAGCGTTTGAGAAGCAAGATCTGAGAATTGCAACACTATCAGCAAGCTCAAAAATGTTTCAGGAATTCTTATTCGTTATTTTTCTTGTGGCGATTGCAGTCACAATAATATTCACTTCTTCGTTTGATGAAATACTCAATGATGCGGCAAAGGGGACGGCCCTGGTAGGATATCTTTTTATTTTACTTCGATTTGTGCAATCAGGTGTTAACCTTCAAAGTGCTCGCTCACAATTTATTGCCGCCTACGGACCTCTTTCTCGAGTTATGGAACTTATTAACTTAAAGAAAGATCAGAAATATCAATTATCTAAAAAAGAAGGGTTAGAAAAAGTCGAAGAAATTAAATTAAAAAACCTAGAATTTAGTTACACTTCAGACAAGAAGACCTTGGACAAAATTAACCTGAACTTTAAGAAAAATGAAATGATCGCTTTGGTTGGATTTTCTGGGTCCGGTAAATCAACTTTATTAGATATACTTTCTGGTTTGAGAACTGTTGATAATGGAGAAATTCTAATTGACGGAGAGATCGCTGAAAAAGAAAAACTGGATAAATTGGCGGGAAGTATTTCTTACATGAATCAAGAGCCAATTATTTTTCATGAGTCTTTGGATTATAACGTTAGGTACTTTAAGCCGAATGCTTCTAAAGACGAGGTGTGGAAAGCGATTGATTTAGCTGTTGCACGAGAATTCGTTGAGAAATTACCACAGGGTTTAAACTCAGGGTTGGGAGAAAGAGGAGCAACTATTTCTGGGGGGGAAAAGCAACGAATTGGTCTCGCTCGAATGTTTTTAAAGAAGAAACCGATTCTTTTTTTAGATGAAGCCACCAATGCCTTGGACTATAAAACAGAGCTTCAATTTTATAAAAATTTAAGAACATTAAGAGAAGATAGAATTATAGTTGTCGTTGCACACCGATTAAGTGCAGTTAAAGACTTCGATAAAATTGTTATGTTTAATAATGGTAAAGTTATGGAGTCAGGCACTCATCAAGAATTAATGAATAATCAAAGTAATTATTATAATTTATATAAAGTTCAAGAAAGTGAGGATACTTAATGTTTGAGATACTTCATAAAGTTGTGAATGAATTAAAATTTCGTAACCCACCTTCTAGAGATTGGAAGTTAGAACGACAAACTAATCCTCCTACATTTGGATGGGCTCAGAGAGTGTCACAAAATGAGCTAGAAACAGAGATTCAAAAACGAAGAGATGATTGTTTAAAGATTATTCAAAACACTAATATTGAGAATTTTGTTCCAGGCAAAGTCAGCCTAGTTGTTTTATCATGCCGAAGATGGTGGACTTTTAAACGATTGCTAAAAACCGCAACTCCTTATTTTAAAAATATTGAAACTTATTCTAATATTGAAAAAATTTTAGTGGACAATGATTCAGGTCCTGAAATGATTGAAAATGTTAAAGAATATAAATTTTTTGATAAAATTATACAGCATGAAACAAATCTTGGAATGGTAGGTGCTTTAAAGGATATTTTTTCTAAAGTAGATGGTGAGTATATTTTATTTTTTGAAGATGACTTTGTGGTTGATCATCCAACACCTTTCATTAATAAATGTATGGATATTTTTAATGAGTATCCAGAAATAGGAATTATTCGTTTAAAGAATCAAAATAATTGGTGGAAGCCTTTTCGTAGAATCTCTCCTTTAAGGAAGACCAGTAAGGGAGATGAGTTTTGGACTTGGCTACCATCTCGCAATGGTGAGTATAATGTGTGGGCAGCCGGAAGTGTTATGTTTCGCCGAGTTAGCTATACTTCTACAGGTGAACTAGAAGATGCTCCTCATGTGAAAAGAACAAATAAAAAACTTAACCATGCTCATTTATATGAAAATGTATACGGTAAGAGATATAATAAAAAATGGTTAGCGGCTAAAATTAAAAACTGCTGTCCATTTATACAACCAAACGATAATCAGCAATCACCAGGCTGGGAATAAAGGAAGAATAATGTTTTCATTTGGTAAAACTAAAATTGATAGCGACTTGAAAAATAAACTTCAACATCAAATCGATGATTTAAACCCTTGGTACCAACCAATCGAGTTTGCTGCTGGTTTAAAAACTGTGCCTGTTACAAAAAATGGAGACAAGGTTTCTTTACGAGATATCGATCGTGGGTTAAGAAAATGGAAAAAATTTATTAAACCATCACTGCCATTTGAGTTAGAAGGTAAGACAATCTTGGATTGTGGATGTAATGCGGGGTTATTTTTAGTCCAAGCGATTAAAGAAGGTGCTAGCAAGTGCTATGGAATTGAGGTGGATGATCATTATCATAAACAAACTCATTTTGTTCGAGACGCTTTCTCGGAAATTGATAATAAAAAATATAATATCGAAATCTTTCAATCCTCTTTTGAGGATTTTGACTATGATCAACTTGGTAAAGTCGATATAACCTTTTTCTTTAATACAATTTATCATATTGGACGTGCCACTCATGCAGACAAGTCCCTTGATGATATATTAAATATTCAAAGTGAAATGTTAAAAAGAGTTTCGAAAGTGACTGAGTATATTTTATTTCAATCCAATGCTCACAGAGATGAAGGTAGAGGAAAGGGTAAAGATTCTCTTCATCAGATTATTGATGCCTCCGGGTTGGAAATTGTCTATGAAAATGATTATAACCATGCTCGTGGTTTAATGACTTTAGCCAAGAAGAAATAACAGGAAAGTATATTTGTCAAAACTCAAACTAGTTCATGTGATCAACTCTCTCGATATTGGGGGAGCGGAGTCCATGCTAGAAAAACTTTTGGCCAATACAGATCAAAGTAAGTTTGATCTGTCAGTAGTGACTTTGATGGATGGGGGGAGCTTAAAGAAAAAAATAGAAGCTCATGGTGTCCCAATCTATTCTTGTTTCATGAGTCGAAATCCTCTTAAAATTATGTTTGGTTTGATTCGATTAGTTCGAATAATCAGGAATATAGGGCCAAATATAATCCAAACTTGGATGTATCATCCTAACCTTTTAGTTTTTTTAATTTCTTTTTTATTTCCACAAAAGACAAAACTATATTGGAATATAAGATCTGCTCTTCATGTCTATGAACAGAACAATTATTGGTCTTTTAGTACTCGATTGGTGATATATCTTGGTTCATTTTTCTCAAGATATACTTCAGGTATTATAATAAATACTAATCAGGGGCTTAAACACCATCTCAAAGCTGGGTATTGTAAAAATAAATTTTTTTATATTCCAAATGGGTTTAATGAAGAGTATTTTCAGAGGCAAGATGGCTTAAGAAAAAATTTTCGCAAGACAAATGAAATAGAAGAAAATGAATTTGTGATTGGTTTTGTCGGACGATTTCATCGAGACAAAGGACCTGAACTTTTTCTCGACTTTGCTAAGAATCATCCTCAATATCGATATTTAATGGTTGGTCCTGAGACTGATTCAAGTATGGCCCAAGACTTTGTTCGTGAGCGAAATTTACTAGATAGGGTAATCTTGCTTAGTTCGCAAAGTGAAATGAATCAAATTTATTCAGGCATTGATATGCTACTAATTACCTCTGAAACAGAAGGGTTTTCAAATACTTTGGCGGAATCGATGCTTTGCGGAGTCTTACCTTTAGCTGTTGATGTAGGGGAAAATAAAAATATTATTCAAGAAGAATTCTTTGTTTCCTCTCGAAACTTACAAAGCTTACAAGAAAAATTTGGAAAAATTGAAAACTTAACTTCTACTGAGAAAGAGAAATATTCAGCCGAATTTCGAGAAAGCATCATCGATCGTTTTTCTATCAAAAACATAGCCAAGAAGTACGAAGAATATTATCTCAGGACTTAATGCCAACTGCACACCAGAAAGGAACATGGTCAGAAAATTTAATATTTTTTAAGCCAGAGTTTTTCATCATTTGCTCTATCTGTATTTTAGTGAATCGTTTTTCAAGGGGAGTTCCAAAGCGATCCCGGGCATCGGTACTCATTGTATAAAAACTATGGTTTCGATAATAACAAAGAGGAATATTTTCTACATTTAAGCCTAATTTCTCTAAAACTAAAGATAACTTTGCAAGAGGAAAATAGATAAACATAGCAATGAGTTTACAAATAAAGAGTTTTGGAAGGGAGGGAAGTGCACAAATAAAGCGGCGAAAAAAATCTGAAATTTTCCAGATGAGTTTAAATAGCAAAGGTCGATTATCAAAAGCGTAGTATAAATAGATTAAAAAAGGAGCTCCTGGTTTGAGTAGATCTACGCATGATTTTATTCCATTTTCTGTATTTGGAATATGATGAAGAACTCCAAGTGAGTAACCAAAATCTTGAGAGTTTTTCGCTAGTTGAGGGCTCGCGACAGATGCTTGAATATAGTTAATATTTTCAAATTGAGTTAAATTTTTTTTTGCTACTTCGATCGCTTTAGAGGGGTCGATACAATTAAGTTTCGCAACTTTAGGGGCGACGAACTTCGCCCATCGACCAGATCCACATCCCATGTCAAATCCTTGAGCATTACTTGGTAGCTTATCCCAAGGGAAAATGGAAAAATATTCTTCGAATATATGCTGTCCCTCTTTTTGAGAAAGTCCATGCTGGTCATACTTACTCCACTCATCTCCAAAACTTTCAACGGTGGAAGGATCTAAATTTTGAACATTTTTATTCACGTTTTAACCTTAAATTTATTTAGATTTGCTATATTATGTTGGCCTTAAGTAAAAAGAAAGATTAAATCTTACTTAGAGCAAATTAGCCTGTGGCATTGAGTCTAAGAGGCTAAATAATATGGACATAGCATCATTTTAGCCATAAAGTATTTATATTCGAAACTGTAACTAATATTTGGAGTCGACTATTACATCAAGCAAATATACAGAGGTTCAAGGTTTTTTAAACGCTAATCAATTTACTTGGCTAGTAACTGGTAGCGCCGGGTTTATTGGTTCAAATTTAGTCGAAGGGTTATTAAAGCTTAATCAGAAGGTGGTTGGATTAGATAATTTCTCCACTGGAAAAAGTGAAAACTTAGACTCGATTAAAGAATCAGTCTCTTCTGATCAATGGGAAAGATTTTCTTTTGTTGAAGGGGATGTCAGAAATTTAGAAGCATGTAAGTCGGCTATGGAAAATGCGGATTATGTTTTGCACCAAGCTGCATTGGGTTCAGTTCCTCGCTCAATCGATAATCCGATTCTGTCTCATGACAATAATGTCAATGGGCAGTTAAATATGCTGGTTGCTGCCAAAGAATTAAAAGTTAAGAAATTCGTGTACGCGTCTAGTTCATCTGTTTTTGGTGATCATCCAGAACTGCCAAAGGTTGAAAACTTAATTGGTGAACAGTTATCTCCCTATGCCGTAACTAAATATGTGAATGAACTATATGCGAAAGTTTTTAGTAAGTGCTATGGAATTAACGTCATAGGATTACGATATTTTAATGTATTTGGAAAAAGACAAGATCCAAACTCTGTCTATGCAGCAGTTATGCCTAAATGGATTAAAGCATTAATGGATGGTGAAAAAGTGGCCATCTATGGTGATGGCAAAACTAGTCGTGATTTTTGTTATATTGAAAATGTTATTCAAATGAATATTCTGGCTGCATTAACAGATAATCCTGAAGCAGATAACCAAGTTTATAATTGTGCATGCCATGACCGTACCGATCTAAATACCTTGTTTGGTTACATTCGAGATGGCCTTAGCGAGCACCTTCCTCATATTAAAGATGTGGAGCCAGTTTACCAGGATTTTCGAGCAGGTGACATTAGGCACTCATTTGCGAATATTGAAAAAGCTAAATCACTACTTGAATATGAACCAACTCATTTCCTCAACGATGGACTTCAGAATTCCTTAGATTGGTACCGAACTAATCTTGCAAATACATAATTCGACATTATTTCGAATGATGGCAATGAAAGGAATTCTCTGGAAAATAAAAAATAGGCTTCATCAAAAAATAAAATTATTTTTTTATAAAAACTTCCCAGTGAAACTCGAAGAAAATATATTTTTAAATAGAAAAGAATATAATACTTTTCTAAAATTAGAGGTGTCTTTTGAAAAAGCAGTAACGATTAATTTGGAAGAGCTTAATTTTGAGAAAAGCATTGATTTTGACTCTGTATCAAAGGTTTTTTTTACTGATGGAGAGACTGTTAATCGTAATATTATTTTCTCACCCCATTATAAGTTAATCAAATTATACCAGAAAATTGGAGATATTGATCTAATCATTAAGGATCTAGAGAGCACAGATTATTACAAATTTTTCATGTCTTTTAATAAGATTGGACAAAAGACAAATCTTATCGATCCACAACAAAAACATATTGTTAATTATGAAAGAGCTGATATCGAAGATAAAGTTCGAAAATTTATTGAACTATATGATTTCATAATGAAAGAAGGATACTTGTCTGGGAGATTTAAAGGTAATTATATTTGTGTGTTGCAACAGCCTTTTTCATTATCTCGCTTTCAAGTTCCTTATAATGACAAGTTTTCGGGTTATGAAATCATTAGTGGTCACCACAGAGCAAGTATTCTTGCTGCACTAGGCTTTATGAAAGTAAATGTACTATTGATGAAGGATAACCATCCAGGTAAGCACTCTATAAAGAAATTGTAATAAAAAATTTTCTTAGTATAATTCCTGTTAAATTTAGCTGATTCTCTCGAGGAGAAAAGATGAAATACAAAGTGTTATTAATTTGTGATTGTCGTAATTGGGCGTATGATGCAATTGCTAAAAACTTAGTTAAGTATAATACAAATTTAAACTTATCGTTTGAAATTTTTTACTTAAAAGAGGCCCGCGATAATTTTGAAGAAACTTCTGGGGAATTTGACTACCTATTCTTTATGGGATGGCAAAATCTATTTGAAGAGAAAAAAAGTTTTCTTACGCGAAGAGTAACTTATGAGAAAATATTTCCATTTGTAGACACTTCTAAAGTAATAACTGGTATTCACTCTCACCATTCTTGGGATAACCGAAAGACTATGCCTGACTTATCGATTGATCCCCCTATTGCATTGGTAGAGGCACTAAATAGCTGCTTATCTGTTAATGCTGTTAGTCTTCGTTTGACTGAACTTTTTCGAAAAAATGGTCTCGCAAATGTGGTTTATACTCAAAATGGCGTCGATGTGCATGAGTTTACTCAGAATGAAAATATTGGTGAAAGAGAAAAACTACATGTGGGATTCTCTGGGTCTTTGAAGCATGACTGGAGAAAAGGGATCACAGAGTTTATTACACCAGCCGTTGAGGAAGCAGAAATGGAACTTGTTAAAGCTGTTTCTGGAAAAGGAGAGTTTGTTCCTTTAGAAGAAATGCCAGACTTTTATAAGAATTTAGATGTCTATTTATGTGCTTCGAGTTCAGAGGGCTTCTCATTAAGTGTCCTAGAAGCATCCTCAAGCGGCGTTCCAGTAATATCGACAAAAGTTGGAGGTTGTGAAGATTTAATTGAAGATGGTGTGAATGGATTTCTAGTTGATCGATCGGTGAATAAAATGGTGGAAAAATTACGATATTTAGATCAAAACCGTGAAACTTTAAGCACAATGGGGCAGAAAAATAGGTCAGTTGTCGAGTCTAATTATACGTGGGAAAAAAGCTGCAAAATTTGGATAGATTTTATTTCAGGGTCAATTCAGAAGTCTCAATAATCTATTAATAGGAACCTCTAAGCAAGTTTATAATATTTCTAATAGAGAAAATTTACTAGATGTGCTTTAATAGTGCTTTTGAAAATCAAAAAAGGCGAATGTCGGACGACTTTTCGGTAAAAAAGGCTAGATATGAAAACAGTCATCCTTTGCGGTGGATTTGGGACCAGAATCAGAGATGTGGCGGACAACATTCCAAAACCCATGATCCCAATTGGTGGACTACCAATTATGTGGCACATTATGAAATATTATTCCCATTGGGGGCATAAAGATTTTATTCTTTGCTTGGGATACAAAGCAGAAGTAATTAAAGACTTTTTTTTAAATTACGAATCACGAACTCGAGATCTTACAATAAACTTAGGCATGAAGGATACTGAGCGAGTTACTTACTTAACTAAATGCGAGGAATCAGATTGGCAGGTAACACTTAGTAATACCGGACTAAACACCATGACAGGCGGCAGAGTACGGAGAATCAAAAATTATTTAAAAAACGAGAAAACTTTTATGCTGACCTATGGTGATGGGGTTAGCGATATTGATATTGATGATCTTATTAAATTTCATCACTCACATGGAAAAGCAGTTACAGTATCAGGAGTGAGGCCACCTGGAAGATTCGGTGAGCTCGAAAAAACAAAAGAAGGGCTTGTAACAGGGTTTAATGAAAAACCACAAACGAGCGGTGGTCGAATTAATGGCGGTTTTTTTGTTTGCAATCAAGAGATTTTTAATTTTCTTGATGGTGATGACAAACTAGTTTTAGAGCAAGAACCAATGAATCGATTAGTTGAAGCTAAAGAGTTGATGGTTTATGAGCACGACGGTTTTTGGCAGCCTATGGATACATATCGAGAATATTCTTTGTTAAATTCATTATATAACTCTGAAAAAGCACCATGGGTAAAGTGGTAGGAGAAATTAATATGTCTAAAAAAGTTTTAATCACTGGGTCTGATGGTTATATTGGCGCTGTAATGGTTCCGATGTTTATTGAATCAGGCTATGAAGTAGTAGGGTTGGATTGTATGTTTTATTCTGAGGGAAACCTTAGTATGGAAAAATTAGTCGATTGCCCTACAATAAAAAAAGATGTGAGAGATATAACTGAAGAAGATCTTGCAGGTGAAAAATTTGATGCCATAGTTCATCTTGCAGGGTTAAGTAATGATCCTCTAGGTAAACTTAATAGTGAGCTGACGTATGATATAAATTATAAAGCTTCGGTTCGCTTAGCAAAAATTGCTAAAAAAGTTGGAGTAAAAAAATTTATTTTTGCCTCCTCATGTTCCCTGTACGGACAAGGCAAAGAGAAAGCCTTAACGGAAGAGAGTGCATCTAACCCTCAAACAGCATATGGTAAATCAAAAATAATGACAGAAGAAGCGCTTTCAGAGCTTGCTGATGACGACTTTTGTCCAGTTTACATGAGAAATGCTACAGCTTTTGGGTTCTCTCCAAGAATGCGGTTTGATCTAGTAGTTAATAGTTTGTGTGGTTTTGCCAAAGTGGATGGAGAAATTAAAATATTAGGCGATGGAACTCCTTGGCGACCTTTAGTTCATATAAAAGACATTTCAGGTGTCGCTATTAAATTGATTGAAACAGAAGACGATTTAATTCGTAATCAATCTTTTAACGTTGGAGATAACGGCGAGAACTATCAAATTAAAGAAATAGCAAGCTTAGTTCAAGAGTTTTATCCCGATTGTAAAATTACAATTGCTCAAAAAGATGCAGGTGATACACGTGATTATAATGTCTCTTTTAATAAATTAAATTCAGTTCTTAATTATAAATCCCAGTGGCCCTTAAAAGAGGGGATTAGGGAAATAGTAAAAAGGTTTAACGATGTAAAGTTAGATAGAAGTCTATTTGAAAATGAGAATTTCACTCGTTTACATAGAATAAAAAACCTAATAGAGCAAAAGAAGTTAGATTTAAACTTGAGAAGATTGGAGTAAATAATGATTGAAGGTGTTAAAATAATCCCCTTAAGAAAAATACCCGATGAGCGAGGAACAATCTTTCATATGTTACGTTCTTCTGATGATCATTTCACCAAGTTTGGTGAAATCTATTTTTCAAAGATATATTCTGATTCAATTAAAGGTTGGCATACTCATAAGCAAATTACTTTAAATTATTGTGTCGTTGATGGAATGGTTAAGTTAGTTCTTTTTGATGCACGAGAAGATTCACCAACATATCAAAAGTTAATGGAGTTATTTATCGGGGATGATAATTACTGTTTAGTCATTATCCCTCCAGGAGTTTGTAATGGACATAAAGGTGTTACTCAGACGGCACTCTTAGCCAATTGCCCTGATGTTCCTCATGATAAATTGATAGAAAATGAGATGGAGCGAATTGATCCACATAACAATAATATTCCCTATCGTTGGGATAGAGTCGATAATTAATGAGTACCTTAGTTACAGGAGCGAATGGATATCTAGGCTCTCATATTGTTAATGATTTAATTAAAAATGATAATAAGGTGTGGGCTCTTTGCCGTAATTCGAATCGAACAAATTTCATTCCGCATAATAAATTAAATATTATTGAAGGAGACATTACTTCCTCTGAAACTATCAAAAAATTAACAGAATTAAATGATATTGAAACAATCATTCACTTAGTTTCTCTTGATCATCATAAATCAGCTGGATCTGCGAGAGATGTGATACCGGTCAATGTGGAAGCGACATGGGTTTTATTAGAAACTTTTGAAAAGAAAAATTTAAAAAATTTTATATATTTCTCAACGCAACAAGTATATGGCAGAATAAAACCCGGCGAAGTGGTAACTGAGGAATCAGTTTTAAAACCGCTTAACCAATATGGTTTAACTCATCAATTATCTGAAAATATCGTTAATTATTATGGAACTAAAGGAATTAATTGCTTAAATGTTCGATTGTCAAATAGTTATGGTTCTCCAGTTTTTGCTGAAAATAATTGCTGGTGGCTAGTTGTGAATGATCTTTGTTTAACAGCATTTAAGAAACAAAAAATAGTGCTTCAATCTGACGGTTCCCCACAAAGAGATTTTATTCATATATCTGATGTCTCAAATATTATTTCAAAATTAATTAAGAATATTCCTCCTAAATGGAATGAAATTAATATCTCATCAGGGGAAACTAAAACTATTTTAGAATTAGCATTTATTGTAAAAAGAGTCTATGAAGAGATGTTTGAAAGAGAAATTTCTATCCAACTTCCCGGTGATCAAATTGCTCAGAAAGAAGATATTTCGCTTGTGAAGGATAAATATACAATCTCTAATGAGAGGCTTAATAACCTAAACTTTCTTCCTGAATTATCATTAGAAGTTGGAATAAGAAAACTGTTTACTCATTTAATAAGCAGGGAAAATGATTAAAGTTTTAACTTTAAGTTCCAATAAATATTTTGATTGGTTAACCTATGAGATGGAGTATCTCAATGATGCATTTCAAAGAGATCTAGGCTTTGATCTAAAGAGCTATGGAGCCTACCGACCTGACTATGATGAAAGTTTAAATGCATATCAAGTTATTGAGAAACTTTACGGCATATCTTTTCCCGATGTCGTATTAATTGATATTAGTATTCTACCGGAGGAAAGTTCAAAGCTCCTTTTTGAAATTGTTAAAATACTTAAAAGTAAGTCTATATTGATCTTTAAAACAGCTGATCCTTGGCGGCAGTTAAGATGGGTTGAGGAGCTTGAAGAAAAATTCTCTCCAGACTTTTATTTAGTACATTCCAAACGACTTACGAATGAATTTAATAAGAAGTTAATAGGAAAAAAAGCGACAGCACATATGTTTCCATATTGTTTTGGGCGTCGGTATTTTGATTTAGGCCTTGAAAGAAAGTATGACATTGGATTGATTGGAAGATGTCAACTTAATGGAGAATTATTATCTAAGAGATCTTTTAGAAAAAAGACATCAAAAGATTTATCAATTTTTTATGAATCAAGTCTAACTAAATTGCGCTCTAAGCTTGGTCAAAAAAACTACTTACAGAGGTATGCTCAATTAATCTTGAATTTAAATCTGTGTAAATCGTCCTGGAATTCTCCCGTTGCACCAAAGGGCTACGAGGGTCATTTTCATACACCATTTAGATATGTCGAAGCGCCTGCGTGTGGGGCTATTTCAATAACGCCGACACATTTTGAAGAATTAAATGAATATTATTATCCTCCGCGCTCATACTTCTGCTGTGATAATGATTCCTTGAAAGCTCGGGATTTTTTAATACAACTGAAAACTGAACCTGACTCAATAATTGAAATGAAAAATCTTGGTTATGACATTTCCATGGGGAATCACCAGGCAGAAAATCGAACTGATTTTATAAAGGATCTTATCAAAGGCAATGAATCAGCGGATGTTAGAGATCACTATAAGGTTGATATATAAATGAAAAATATTTTAGATGTGAGATTTCCAGAAGAGTTGAATTCACAAAATTTAGTGAGAGTTAATTGCCCAATTTGTAGAGAAAATGGGCAATCTCATTATTCAATGAAAATAAATGATATAAATTTAGGATTACAATATTGTGATAGAGATGATTTATGGTGGGTTTCTCCCCGGCCTAATAAGGATTTTTACTCAGCTCTGTATACAAAGTATTTTTATAACAGCCCCTGCCCGAATCAGTTTGGCTATGCAAATTATGAGGAAGATGGTGAAAGAAGATCCCAAAAGGCAATAAAAAATATTGAAGATTTCGTTCCATTTGTATCGGATCTTGCAAAAGAAAGTTTACTTGAGATTGGCTGTGCTACCGGAGAACTATTGATTGAAGCTGCAAAGTTTGGCTGGAAAGAATTATGCGGAGTTGAAATCGATCCTAAGTGTTGCGAAACTTGCAGAGATAAAAAGATTAATATCTATGAAGGTTTTTTTGAGGATATTAATTTTAATAACAAAAAATTTAAATCTATTTTTGCAGATAATGTGTTTGAGCATGTATTAAATCCAGATCTATTTATGGAAAAATGTTCTTCGCTTCAAGATGAAGGTGATTTTTTGATCTATCGTCTTCCTGAAACGGAGCAACCTGGGCCAAGGCTTAAGCTCGTGGATCATACTTATCATTATACTCGCAAATCAATAAAAAGAATTTTTGAAAAATATAATTATGCCGTAAAAGAAATACTTTATACTGGAACATATACTAGTGATGATGGTGAAAATCGGATCATTAATATGACAGTAATTGGGGTGAAAAATGGAAACAATTGATTTTTCAAAAATTTCTGATGATATTAAAAACCCCAAAATGGGTTTCTATGTCGCAAAAAACTTTTATACTGATGAAGAGATTGATGCTTATAGGAATGAATGTAGTCAGTTTTTAAGCTCAGGTAAAAAAGTTTTCGCAAGGCTTGTTTGTGGCAATATTCCTGATTATGTCCATCCGAGAAGTGTATTTGAGGATGGGTCGGTTAATCAAGGCGAAGATGATGCTGCAACTTATCGAATTTATCAATACTTTCATAATTCACATTCACTTGAAACTGAAGAATTTTTTCAAAAAACATTAGACTTTAGGAATAAGATTGAGGGGTGCTGGTCATTGGATTCTATTTATCAAGAGGAAATGGACTCATTGATGAATTATAATATTGTAACTAAATATGTGGAAAATAATGTTGGACTGCCAAAGCATATTGATTATCGCGGTATTTCGGGATTTCCTTTTTTACAATCCTTGGTTTTGCTTTCATCACCAAAAGTAGATTTCCTAGGTGGAGAGCTAGTTGTTTATTCAGCGGATGGGAGTAAGTATAATGCTATTGAGGATCTTGGATTGAATAAGGGTGACGTTTTATTTTTCGATAAATCACTTCCTCACGAAGTACTACCAACAGCAGAATCCCCCACTAAGGTAGGTCGTTGGACTGTATTGGTTGGTGCACGGGCAAAAAGAAGAGGAAGTCTTTATGAATATTATAAATACTCACTTCCCGTTGTAAGGGCGAAACAAATACTAAAGAATACTTTTTTTAATAGGTCTTAAAATATATAGAAAAAGAAAAAAATGAAAAAGAGTTTACCCTTTAAAGTTTTTCGAAGTAAGTTTTTTCGTAAGCCATGGGACTCTGCTGAGTCGAAATTTGCTCAACTTATCGATGAAGGGAGAAGTGAAGTTTATAAGAGTGATTTTTTTCTGTTGCGTGTAGGCATAAAAAACTGGTTAAGTCCGAATATTTCTTATTTCCCAGAAGGTATAGTGGCTATTCCTCCATACTGGGGAATGCCATGGGCGTATAAAATACGAAAACCAATTACAATTATTGATAAGATACTTAAAATGATTGATTTTTATAAAATAAAAAAAATGTTCATTGATTTATTTTAATATAAAGAAAAATGGATTTTCAAACTTAGAAAGTCCGATTAAGGGATATTTACTTCATAAAGATAATGAATTTAGATTTTTATATACAGATGGAAACCGAAGATTGGGAATTTTAGGTTATTTAAGTAAAAAAAATAAAAAACTATTAGAACAAGATATTTATGTTGATATACGAGGTGAGTTCTTCGCCGAAAGTTTTTTAAATAATTCTGAAGTAAAAGAAAATTTAAATAAATCAGGCATGAGTTCTGATGATGCTAAAAAATGGTTTGATAATGTTTTTAGATAGGCTAATGAATAAATTAATTTTTGCAAGCAAGTTTTACTTGAAGCCAGGTCATATTACCCAAATTAAATCTTGTCCCTATTGCCATGGAAATAATTTAAAAAACTATACTAAGAAAAGAGAAGCTCTTGTTTGGGTAAGCTTAAAACAATGCCAGGATTGTGATTTTATATTTCAATCACCAAGGTTAAGTGAAAGAGGTCTTGAGCAGTATTATAAAAAAGACTATAGGAAAATGAGGAGAGTGCCTGATTTTGAAAATAATTTTTCTCGTGAATTGCGTAAAGGTCAGAATTACTTAAATCAGATCCATCCATATATTTCCGATTTTAAAAATAAAAAAATTCTAGAGATTGGTTCGGCCAGAGGTGGGATATTAAAGGTATTTAAAGACTTAGGGGCTGATGTGGAAGGGCTTGAGTGGGATATTGCTTGTCGCGAATTCGCAAATAAAAAAGGAATAAACACTAAAGTTCAATTCAATGAATTAAATAACTCGAAATTTGATTTAATTATTTTATCTCATGTTTTAGAACATGTGGATGATTATAGTAGTTTTCTCGAAGAGATTACTGGTGTGATGAATGATGATAGTTTAATTTTTATTTCAGTACCAGGGCGAAAAACTTTTGAGCGCTCTATCCAAATCGCCCATTTATATTATTTTACACCTGAATCTTTAAAGGCAATTTGCGATAAATATTTTTCAGATTGTTTGTTTATCAATGACAATATAGATGCTCTTTATCGTAGGGAGAAGAGTTTTGAATAAGTTCTATATCAAAGTAGATGACATTAAATGGGTGCAAAATGAAAAGTTTGGTATTATTGCTAATAGCATAAGAGATAAATGTGAAGTTCAAATTATATCCGATTCATTTAAATGGCGACGATATCTGGGAGATAGTTTTTACCTCCCATGTCTTATGGCCAGTTGGCGGCAAGTTTTAGTCAAAGATCAATGGAAAAAATTGAAACTGAATGGTTTTATAGCTTCTGTGTCCAGTCATTATAATATTGGAGGAGGTTTAAACCCTATATCCACTATTGGTAAGAATGATGATTTAGAAAAATCCTTTGCAAGTGCCATTCAAATTTTAAAAAAATTTGGTGGAGTTTTAGTTAACTCGAAACGTTTGGAAGAGCTTTTAAAACCTCACTTGTCTAATATTACTTATATACCTAATGGTGTGGATCATACTTTTTTTACCCCCAAAGAGAATAAAAATTATAATCCTAAAAAGATAAAAATTGGGTGGGTTGGAAAAGTTAAAGGTGCGAAGAATTATGAGCTGGTAGAAGCTCTTAAGATTTACTTTCAAGAGCAGGATATTGACTTCCAGGAAATAGCTGTAAGTAAAGGTTCACAAAATATTTTAGGACGAGAGGAGATGAAGAATTTTTATCAAAATCTTGATTTCTATCTATGTACTAGCTGGCATGAAGGGACCCCAAATCCTTGCTTAGAAGCGGCAAGTTGTGGAACTCCACTGATTACAACTCAAGTGGGTAATATGCCAGAATTGGTCAAAAATAAAGTTAATAGTTATTTCATTGATCCGACTTTGGAATCAGTTAAGAAAGTAATCCAAGAGATAAAAATGTTGAATGAAGCTGAATACTTGATGTTATCTAAATTAATTAGAGAAGAAATTTCTAAGCATTGGACTTGGGACTCAAGAGCAAAAGAATTTGAAAAATTATTTATTAACTTTTTAAAAGAAAGAGAGACTAATGGATCAAAATGAAGTTACCGTATTTGTCGTTACTATTGGTGAAGATAGTTTAGATGAATGCGTGAAAGCTATTGAAAATCAAACTTATAAAAAAGATCATCAACTACCGATCGAGATAATCAAAGATATTTTTCCCATGAGTGAAGCTTTTAATGAAATGCATCGCCGATGCCAAACCAAGTTCTTTGTCCAAGTGGATGCAGATGTAATATTAAAGCCTGAAGCGGTTCAAACTCTTTATAATGCAATTAAAAATAAATCATTTTTGACATATGCTAGTTATGCTTCTTTATATGAAGAGGGTTTTGGCGTGGGTGGAAGTGTCCGTTGTTGGAGAAAATCATTTTTTAAATGGTTTCCCTTTAGAGATGCTCGAACGGTTGATCGAAATCTTTATAAAAGGGCACGGAGGTTTGGTTTTCGCCGGAAAGGGCTAAAGGATGTGGTGGGGATTCATCGACCTCGCTATTCAATCTTTTCTGAATACCTAAAAACTAAAAGTGACGTTGAGAAGTGGAGGTTTTTAGGACGAAAGCCAAAAAAATATGCCATACCACTCATTGAGGAAATGTCTAAAGATCCAGTTAAGGAAAAGTATCGAATTTTTGGAGCTTTGCTGGGAGGAATGACTGGTAATGATAGAGTGCAAACTTCAAAAGATTTTAGTCTGGAAAAAAAACGGTTTGATACTTTATCTAATGAGCTACAAATCGAAGATTTTTCTCAAATATCGATTGATAAAGAGTATTTAAATAGTGATTTAATGGATCTTTTTGCAAAAAGTTATGGTGGTGACCGACAAGCTCGCTTGCAGCTTTTATCTATATTTCTTGATTTGTTTAAACTTAAGTATACTGAAGACAATGAATCGCTTCTAAAGGTGATTGAAGAATAATGAAAACGGCAGAGCATTTAGTTCCTGAATTATCAGTCATAATGGCCAATTATAATGGAGGTGATTTAATCTCAGATGCAATTGAGTCAATTCTAAATCAAACCTATCGTAATTTTGAGTTTATTATTATCGATGATGGAAGCGCTGATAATTCCATGGACATTATTCAGAAATTTCAAAAAAATGATGAAAGAATTAAACTTATTCAAAATGAAAAAAATTGTGGTCTCCCAAAATCTTTAAACAATGGAATTAAAGCAGCAAAAGGGCAGTATATTGCCAGGCAGGATTCAGATGATCTTTCTGCCTTAGATCGATTTGAAAAACAAATTCCCTATATGAAAGAACACAACCTTGATTTATGCGGATCTGGTACAAAATACATTTCAGAAAATGGTTATCAGCTTGCTTGTGATAAAGGGCCAAGTAGAGAAGAATTTAAGGATTATCTTTTCTCTCAAAGGGCGATTTTCCCTCATGGTTCCGCTATTTTCACGAAAAAATCAATTGAAGCTCTTGAAGGCTATAATGAGGATTTTTTTTATACTCAAGATATGGAACTCTGGCTAAGATTTCTAGAAAAAGGGTATAGGGTGGATAAACTGGATGAACCCTTATATAGTTTTCGTATTCAAAAAGAAAATGCCAGTGAAGCAAAAATACAAGGTCAAAATAGATATACAAAATATTTAAAAGAATTTTATTCAGATCAGCCCATTACCTTTAACTTAAAAGAAATAAATCAAATGGTAAATTTCTTGAGAAAAGATAAAAAGAAAAAGAATTCACTTCAAATTGAGCTAAAGTACTTTGAATCCCTATTAAAATATAAAATAAAAAAATGGATTAAATATAATAATTACTTTTAATGAAAGAAAAAAAGCATCTCCTCCTATTTTTAACTTATGGCATTTCTCTAAAAAAGTGGAAAGAGATGGGAATTCTTTCCCGTGAATTGATGATATATAAAAAGCTGCAAAATGAGGGTTATCGAATTAGTTTAATCTCTTACGGGAATAAAGAAGATCTAAACTTATCAGAACTTGATGAATTTAATGTTATTCCAGTTTATAAATACGCTCCCTATTTTAATTCAAAAATTGTTCGGCTGCTCCAATCATTTTTTTTATGGTTTTGGCTAACAAAAATAATAGGTCCCTATGATTTAATGAAAACAAATCAGATGGGTGGCAGCTGGGTATGCTATTTGTTCAAATTGTTTGATCAAAAACCTTTGGTGGTAAGATGTGGTTATGAGCTCTTATGGAATCATTTTCGAGAGGCGAAAGGTTTTATTCGAAAATATGTACTATCAGCTTTTTTTTATTTAATTGAATTAATTTCCTATTCCGTGGCCGACAAGATTATACTTTCAAATCAATCATCAATTGATTTTATTCACAGAAACTTTCCCATTGACCCTGAAAATAAATGTCACTTAATTCGAAATTTTATCGATACGGATCATTTTACGGAAATTACACCTTTAGAGAAATCTCAAAATAGGATTTTGTTTATTGGTCGTTTAAACCTAGTTAAAAATTTATCACAATTATTTCTTGCTTTAAAAAGTATCAAAATTGGCTTAGATATCATAGGCGATGGAGAGCTTAACCAACAACTGAAGCAAGAAGTGGAAAAAGAAAAGATTGATGTGATCTTTCTAGGAAAAATAAATAATAAGGATCTGCCCCAATATATTAATCAATATCGTTATTTTTGCCTTCCTTCACTTTTCGAAAATGCTCCAAAATCCTTAATGGAGGCCATGTCCTGTGGTAGAATTGTTTTGGGCACTGATACTTGGGGAATTAATGAGTTAATTACTCCAGGGAAGAATGGGTATTTACTGCCACTTGGTAAGGGAATGGGAAAATCCCTAAATGATGTACTGCAGATCGGCACGGAAGAATTGAAGCTTGTGGGGAAAAATGCTAGACTGACCGCTCAAACATGGTTCGCCATTGATTCAATAGTACAGAGTGAAATAAAATTGTATGAATCCTTGGCATTTAAAGGTCAGAAATGAACATACTTGTAACTGGTGCTGCCGGCTTTATCGGCATGCATGTGGCCATTAAATTTTTAAAATCAGGCGATAAGGTTTATGGAGTCGATAATTTAAGCGATTACTATGATGTTTCTCTTAAAGAGGCCCGTCTTAATGAATTGGAAAAGTATGATAACTTTAAGTTTTCAAAAATCGATATCTCGCATAATAGTGATATTGAAGAATTATTTAAGACTAATACTTTTGATATGGTCATAAGTTTAGCCGCTCAGCCTGGGGTTAGATACAGTTTAAAAAATCCTCATGTTTATGTGCAAAGTAATATTGTAGGGTTTATTAATATTTTGGAATGCTGTCGTCATCATAAAGTTAAACATTTAGTTTATGCTAGCAGCTCATCTGTTTATGGCAATAATAAGAAGATGCCATTTCAAGTTACGGACAATGTGGATCACCCCATTAGTATTTATGCGGCCACAAAAAAGTCAAATGAATTGATGGCTTATACTTATGCTTCTCTCTATGGTTTGCCCTGTACCGGATTACGCTTTTTTACAGTGTATGGGCCATGGGGACGTCCAGATATGGCCCCCTTTCTCTTTACTGATGCAATTCTAAATAAGAAAAAAATAAAAGTTTTTAATCATGGGGATCTTTTAAGAGATTTTACTTATGTGGATGATATTGTTGAAGGAGTTTATAGAGTCTCCCAAAAAGTTCCTGAGACAAAAGTTCTCGAAGATCAATCTGAAGTCCCTCCTTATATTCTTCATAATATAGGTAACAATAATCCGATTAAACTTTTAGATTTTATTGAAACCATTGAAACTCGGCTAGGTCAAAAAGCGGAAAAGGAAATGCTGCCGATGCAAGAGGGCGATGTCTATTCCACTTTTGCTGATACTAAAAGCTTGCAAGATGAAGTGGGCTTTAATCCTTCCACTGAGCTTAAAGAGGGGATCGATCGGTTTATTTCTTGGTACTTAAAATTTTATGAAAAATAAAATAGCTATTATCGGAAACTGTAGCATTACTCTTGCTCTCTTTCGAAGAGAATTGCTGGAAGAGCTTCAAAGTTCCGGTCATCATGTGGAGTTGATTTTTCCCTTTGAAAGCTCTTTGACTCGCAAACAAGATCTTGAGTTATTTAACAAATTAAATATTAATTGTACGAATATCGATCTTGATAGGAAGAGTTTAAATCCATTTGGGCAATTAAAAACATTAAGATCTATTTACTTTGCATTAAAAAAAATTCAACCTGATATTGTTCTGAATTATACAATAAAACCAGTTATTTTCGGCTCAATCGCGGCTAAATTAGCAGGAGTCAAAAAGATTTATTCTAACATAACTGGTCTAGGATACTTATTTATTTCTCAACAACTAAAAGCTAAAATTATTCGAAAGTTGGTTTCAATCCAGTACAAGTTTGCTTTTTCATTTAATCGAAAAATTTTTTTCCAAAACCCTGATGATCGAAATTTATTCCTGCAACTAAATTTGCTTAACTTCAAACAAACAGTATTACTGGCAGGATCTGGAATTAATACAGAAATTTTTAAAAGTAAAAATGTGGCTAAAAAGAAAAACAGTTTTATTTTTGTAGGACGACTTTTAAAAGATAAAGGGATCATAGAATATATTCAGGCAGCAAAAAAAGTTAAATCTAAATACCCTCAGGCTCAATTTCATATCTTAGGCCAGATTGATGATAACCCTGCTTCCTTAAATAAATCTGAAATTGATCAACTAGAAAAAGAGGGAAGCGTTCATTATCTTGGTATCAGTAATGATGTGGGAAAGATTTTAGATAAGATGGAAGTTTTTGTTTTACCATCTTATCGAGAAGGGACTCCAAGATCCACATTGGAGGCTTTAGCCATGAGCTTGCCAGTGATTACCACTGATACACCCGGTTGCCGTGAAACTGTAGTTAATGAAGAAAATGGGTTTCTCGTTAAAGTTAAGAGTGCTGATGAAATTGCAATATCATGTGAAAAGTTTATTGAACATCCTGAATTAAAAAAATCATTTGGCCAAAAGAGTCGAGAGTTAGCCGAAACAAAATTTAATGTTATAAAGATAAATCAGAAAATTATTAATGTTTTGATGTCTGATTAGAATGTCCATTGTGCCCAATTAAAGAATTATCTTCTCCCATCCCAACATAGGAACTGCTGCCATGGCGATTTGGCGTATACTCTGGAACTAATCTAAAGAGAACCTTTTCTAAATCGTTGATTGAATTGTATTGACCAATATTTAGTAATTCATCGATTAGGTCTGATGCTGCCTGGTGATCAATTTCTCTGGCCTTAGCAATCTTCAGTTTTGGATGAGTGGTATTTATTATTTCTTCTTCACCTGTTAATAGTTCTTCATACAATTTTTCACCAGGTCTTAAACCTATATATTTAAATTCGATATCTTTTTCTGGCTCTAATCCCGCTAGCTGAATCATTTGGTGAGCTAAGTCCACAATCTTCATGGGGCTTCCCATTTCTAAAACGAATATCTCTCCTCCATTCCCAAAAGATCCTGCTTGTAGCACTAATTGAGTTGCTTCAGGAATAGACATAAAGAATCGTACAACATTTGGATGAGTAATCGTTATGGGCCCACCTTGACTAATTTGTTTTTTGAAGAGGGGAATAACACTTCCGCTACTTCCTAAAACGTTTCCAAAACGAGTTACCATAATTTTTGTATGCATCGATCGATTTTTATTGATTTGACAAATAATTTCAGCAATTCGTTTAGTGGTTCCCATAATGTTTGTCGGGTTGACTGCCTTATCAGTTGATATCATCACAAATCGATCAACTTTTGCCCTAACTGTTTCTTCAACAACAATTTTAGTTCCTAAAATATTTGTTTTGATTGCTTCAATTGGATTTTGCTCCATTAAGGGAACATGCTTATAAGCAGCAGCATGAAAAACAATTTTAGGATAATATCGACCTAAAGCCCAAGCGACCTTTTCTCGATTTCTTACGTCTCCAATGATTGGGATAATTTTGATATTAGGGAATTTAGTATTTAGGTCTTTTTCTAAATGATATAAAAACAGCTCAGTCAGCTCGAATAAAATAATTGTTTTTGGTTGAAACTTACAAATTTGGTTACAAAGCTCAGAACCAATTGACCCTCCTGCTCCTGTTACCATGACCACTTGGTCTTGAATTGTATCATCAATACTATCAGTATTGAGAGAGACACTATCACGGCCAAGAAGATCTTCTGCTTCGACATTTCTCAATTGAGTCAACTCTGATTCCTGGTCAATAAGATCAGCTAAGCTGGGTAAAGTTTTAAATTTAATTTTTGTTTTAGAACAAGCTTTGACTATCTCTCGCATTTGCTCACTCGAAGCTGAGGGGATGGAAATAAATAATTGGTATGGCTTATGCTTGGCTGAAACTTTTTCTAAATCTTTAATTGAACCTAGAACAGGTAGTCCATGAATAGTTTTATTAATCTTTCGTGGATCATCATCAATAAAACCCACAACAGACATATTGTAGGACTTATTATTTTTTATCTCACGCAAAAGTTTTTCACCAGCTTCACCTGCTCCCACTATCAAAACATTATTTTCTCCTTGCATGAGAAATAAATCCTTCCACAAGCGATAAGAAAACCGCCCGCCCCCGAGGGTGACAATTAAAAGTAGCCAATCAATAAGAAGAGCCGTTCGTGGAACATTTTCTAAACGATTTGCAAAAAATAAAACGATGGTAGAGGAGAGAACAGCAAGGCTCACCCCTTTAAAAACACGAATGAGATCAGGTGTGCTTGAAAATCGCCATATTGCTTTATAAAGACCTAGAAAATAGAAGCAAATACTTTGTACTACTGCCAGAAGTATTATAACAATATGAATATTTTCGTAAGCCTCTATGGAGGACCAAGAGCCATGTCTGAGAAGTAACGAGCAGTACATACACATTACGGCCATGGAGAAGTCAAAAAGCATCACCACAAGTGTGCGGTTCATTTAATGTCCTTAAGCTATTTTTTTATTGATCTCGAATAAAGGCTGGCCCCTATTCCTAGACCAAGTCCAAAAAGGTAAAAATATCTAATTTGGAGCAGATAAAGTAACATAAATAAAATATAAGTCAAAAATATTGCGGTGTGTTTGGGATCTAATTTTATGAGAGAGAAGTTTGTTTTTGCACCTTTCCAAAACATAAGAAACCAGATGAGAAGACCTAATAAACCCACATTTGAGAGCATAATTACTCCTCCCATATGTGGTAAAGCACTGATATGCGTAGGGAAATCTTTTCTATCTTTATCTAAAATATAAGGACTAGCAGGAAGTCCTACTAGGCCAGGTCCGGTTCCAATAATTAAGTGCTTTGGATTGTGAGTAAAAAAGTTAACTGCAGCAGCGTCAAAAACCTCAAGACGTCCGGCAATGGATTGGGCATTAAATAAAAAGCTTCTCTTTCTGAAGTTATTCTTCCAGGCTTCCCATTTAACACTTTTAGGAGAAATATTGATTATAGCAATTAAACTCACTAGTCCGATAAAGCCTGCTAGCGCATAAATTTTAAGCGCTTTAATGTTTAATGATTCAATTTTTTTTAAGTGGAGGAATAATTTTAAAGTTACGAGTATACCTGTCGCGGCGACTAAGGTTATAAGTCCAGTCATGGAAAAAGTTAGGGCAAAACCTGCAATGAGGAAAAAAGCCCCATAAGCGATTTTTTTGAAAATTGGACCTTTAAAATAAATTAAAAGTAGTAAGAACCCATAGGCACATATTTGAGATGCTCCTCTTGGTTCATACATAAAGCCTCGCATTCTTTTCCAAACATGGTAAGCACGACCACCAGTAAAGAAATGGTAGAAGTCAAAGTGCATATTTGTTCTAGATAAAATAAACTCTACATACATGCTTCCAGCAGCTAGAACAGTTGAATAGAAAAGTGCTTTAAGGGCGACTTCTTGGTTTTTCTTTATTTTAAACTTTAAACCTAGCCAGATTGCTACTGCGAATTCTAAAAAGACTGACCCTAAATGAAGAACACTTCTTCCCGCTGGTAAATCTCGGATAGATCTTTCTCCAGTGGAATCGGGCCAAGGGAATATAAATCCATAAACAATTCCTAAAACAACCATTATTCCAAAAAATATAAATAAAAACTTAATAAATTTCGAATGAGATAATTCTTTTATTTCTTTTATAACAAAGGGAATCATCACAATTCCGGCTAATTTTAGCCCAGTGAGATTTAGGTAGACTTGTGAATTA